>CAXGSZ010000209.1:0-5335 GCA_964012455.1 uncultured Alphaproteobacteria bacterium | reverse complement strand
GAACATCGCTTCCCGCTCGAGTAAGAGACGCCCGTCCCCGGCGCGGGTTTGTATCTTCACCGTCGCGGGGTCATCCGCGGACAATCGCCGAACCTTGGCTACGAGCCGCGTCATCTCCGATTTGGGCGGGTATAACAGCACTGGTAAAGATGCCGCCGAATTGGCAAGCACATCTAGTGATCCGAGGCGCTGCAAACGAGCGGAGAATTCCGCTATATCGCTATCGCCGAGCCCATCGCTCAGCCAGTAGACAGGAACCGTTCCCGAACTACGAAATGCCTCCACGGCCGCAAGCGCTCCCCCGCGGTCGACGGGCCATGGGAGCGGGCGGGTTGCAGACAACTGTGCTCTCGCCGTGGCGGCGTTAAACGGGCCATCTACCTGCGGCGGCTGTCCTTCTTCATTTCGCGCGGTTGTGAGAAAAGCAACTGCCCGGTTTTCCCGCTCGGCCCGATTGATGATGACTTCGGCAGCGGAAACCCGGCGTGTCCAATCCACCGCCGACGCCCAACCGTTGTCGACGATCAGCAGAATAGGGCCAGAGCCCCCAAGCGCACTTCCCGGGCCAATTAGGGGTCCGGAAAGACCCAGGATCAGGGCGGTAACGGCCAGGAGGCGCAGAAGAATGAGCCAAAGGGGTGATGACCGCGGCGTTTGACGCTCACTTGTCAGACCAAACAAAAGGCGGATCGCCGGAAATCGCACACTTTTTGGCGCCGGCGGCGTAATCCGCAAGAGCCACCAAATCAACGGCAAAGCCAGCAGTCCCACGAGAACCCACGGCGCTGAAAAATCAAGGGGGCCGAGGCTCAGCATCACCTACATCCCCTTCTCGGGATAAAGCGCAAGATAGAGCTTGAGCAGACAGGTTTCCGGCGACCCATCCGTCCCATGTGCGATGAAATTCCACCCAGCGTCACGCGCAATCTCGTGCAGAGCTGCGCAATGTCCCTCGATACGGTCCCGATAGTTCGAGCGCACGGCATCGACCCTGTCTATAAAGGTTTCGATTTCACCTTCATAACCTTGGAAACGCACCCTGCCTTCAAACGGCAATTCCAGTTCCGCCGGATCAAGAATGTGAACAATATGCCCAGACAAGCCTTGCCCTGCGAGGTCCATAACCGCGTCGCGCACCTGAGGAACCGTCTCCAGGAAGTCGCCGAAGAGTACCACATGTGCATCCACGGGAAGCTCGCGATGGGCGGGCACGCCAGTTTCGTTCCCCGGCGTCATCAGCGATTCCTCAAGATTGAAAAGGGCCCCGCGTCCCGTAGAGGTTGATGCCCCGCTATCCAGAAGGGCAAAGCGTTCGCCGCCGCGCGACAAGAGGCTAGCAAGTGCGAGCAATAACAAGCGCGCGCGGTCCCGTTTCTCGGGCAGTTCCGGCGAAGACCGATATGTCATGGAGTTCGACGAATCCGCCCACAACCAGACGCTTTGGGCTACTTCCCATTCATTCTCGCGCACATAAACGTGCTGCGTCCGCGCGGATTGGCGCCAATCGATCCGCGCCGCCGAATCTCCGACGCCGTAGCGCCGAAACTGCCAAAAACTCTCGCCTTGGCCAATCCGCCGACGACCGTGCACACCCTGCAGGACACTCGCTGCCACCCGCTCCGCCGCAACCAAAAGCGGCGGCATTGCGGAGGCCATTACTTCCGCATTTTGCCGGAGCGAAGGGCCTTCACGTTGCGACATAGCCAAGACGTCGATCACCTAACGGAATTCGCGGCACAACAATTCAATTATTGCGTCGATGTCGACACCGGAATGTCGCGCCGTGAATTTTAACGCCATGCGATGCTGTAAGACCGGTTTGGCGAGCGCTACGACATCGTCTACGGACGGGGAGAGACGACCGTCGATCAAGGCCCTCGCACGGCACGCCAGCATCAACGCCTGACTGGCCCGGGGCCCCGGGCCCCAACCAACATACTCGGTCACCTCGCTCACATCGCTGGTTTCAGGACGGCCGGCCCGAACGATCACGAGAATCGCCTCCACGACGCTTTCGCCAACCGGGAGCCGCCGCACCAATGCTTGCGCCGCTTGCAATTCTTCCGCGGTCATGACCTGCTCGGGCGCCGCTTCCTCCGCACCTGTGGTCGAGACCATCATGCGACGTTCTGAGTCGCGGTCCGGATATCCCACGTCGATCTGCATCAGAAAACGATCGAGTTGCGCCTCCGGAAGGGGATAGGTGCCTTCGTGCTCCAATGGATTTTGCGTCGCCAGAACATGGAACGGTGTTGGTAACGCATGATATTGCCCTGCGACTGAAACACGACCCTCCTGCATTGCCTGCAAGAGAGCGGATTGCGTGCGCGGACTGGCGCGGTTGATTTCGTCCGCCATCAGCAATTGGCTGAATACCGGCCCCTCAAGAAACCGAAAATTCCGTCGGCCCGTGTCGCTCTCCTCCAGAACCTCCGAACCGATGATATCGGCAGGCATGAGATCCGGCGTGAATTGAACGCGGCGTTCGCTCAATCCAAGAACTTTTCCGGCCGTCTCGACGAGTTTCGTCTTGGCCAACCCAGGTACACCGACTAGCAATGCATGACCGCCGGCGAGCAATGTCACCAGACTGTCGTCAATGACATCGGTTTGTCCCAGAATGACCCTGGTGATCTGCGCGCGTGCGGATCGAATCTTTTCGCCAAGGCGTTCAATATCTGCGACCAATTCCTCGGTCTTGGCTTCCGCCTCCGCGTCGCTAAGGCTGGCATCCGTCTCCATCAGTGCCTATCTCCAGACTGGGTGATCAAGTAGACTGAAAGCATGTAGGCCATGCCATGACCAAGCAACCCCCAAATCCGCCCAATCCCGATGACCTCGTGGAATTTATCGTCGGGAAAACCGAGAAGCCATTTTCCATCGATATGCCGGCCGCGGATCGACATTTCGGCATTCGTATCGCGCGTGATGGAACCTGGCACTATCTTGGGACCCCGATAAATCGGATGCCTCTCGTGAAATTATTCTCGACAATCCTCCGGCGGGAGGACGACCGATATTGGCTCGTGACGCCGGTCGAACGTGGCCTGATTGATGTTGATGATGCCCCGTTCGTTGCTGTCGAAGTGACCGTCGAAGGCGAAGGACAAGCGACCCAGCTAACATTCCGGACCAACCTGGACGAAGAGATCCTTGCCGGGCCAGAACACCCGATCCGCGTAGAAATCGATCCTGAAACCGAGGAGCCGGCACCCTATATTCATGTGCGTGACAATCTGGAAGCGCTGATCGCACGGCCTGTTTTCTATGAATTGGCGGAACTGGCGGAAGAAGTGGAAGACGGCCAAGAAATCGAGCTGCGAATTTGGAGCGATGGTGCGGTGTTCAGCCTCGGCGTAGCCGGGACGGGAGAGTGATTTGAACCGTGAAATCGTAATCGAACGCCTAACGACCCGAATCACGCCTAACCAGCACCGACCAATCGATAGCCGCGGCGATCACGACCTCAGTCCTGGTGTGGACCCGCCAGACGGTCGTCTAACCAGCGCCGCGGTATTGGTTCCGATCGTGGACCGGCCTAATGGCCTCACCGTATTGCTTACACAGCGTACCGACCATCTTCGGGACCATGCGGGACAGGTCAGTTTTCCGGGCGGCCGCGTCGAGCCGAACGATGTTGATCACGAGGCCGCCGCCCTGCGAGAAACACAGGAAGAGATTGGGCTGCCGGCGGACAAAATTAACCTGGTCGGCCGACTCGACCGGTATGTCACCCGCACCGGATACGAGGTCATCCCTGTGGTTGGTTTCGTCAATCCGCCCTTTACCGTCGAACCCGATCCGTTCGAGGTCGCGGACATCTTCGAGGTCCCGCTCCAGTTCCTCGCCGATCCCGAGAATCATCAGCGTCACAGCCGCTTCTACAACGGCACGCGGCGCGAGTTTTATGCCATGCCCTACAATGGTTATTATATTTGGGGAGCAACCGCGGGTATGATTGTCAACCTCTCCGAAGCATTGGGGCCGCTATGATTCGACAACTGATTACCATCGCCGTCCCCCTTTTGGCACCGGTAGCGCTTTACCTGCTCTACACTTGGCATCTGCGGCGGAAGGGCGGTGGCGTACCGGGGGACGATCCATTTTCGTGTCGAGAGATCCCCTGGATCTGGCTGCTGGTATGCGGCACCGCGCTTTTGGCAGCGACCATGGTCACCACGACGTTCATTGGCCGCACCGACACAGACGCACGGTACGAAGCCCCGAGATTCGAAGACGGCAAGCGGGTACCCAGCCGGTTCGTGAAGTAGTCCCGTGGCAGACAGCCAAGACACCTTCAGGTGGATGGAGAAGCCGGAGACACGTCGCATCATCGATCTCTTCGGCTCGGCAGAGGTCGAGATGCGCTTTGTCGGCGGCTGCGTTCGTGATTCGCTCTTCGGCCGGGAGATCGGCGATATCGATATTGCAACGGCCGCCCGCCCTGAAACTGTCCAGGAAATGCTGCATGGCGCCGGCATCAAAAGCGTGCCGACCGGCATCCAACACGGCACCTTGACGGCGATCGTCGGCGAGCAGGCCTTCGAAATCACTACCTATCGCCGGGACCTCGAAACCGACGGTCGCCACGCCGTGGTTTCCTTCAGTACTGATTGGAAAGAGGATGCAGCGCGGCGGGACTTCACCATCAATGCGCTTTCGATCACGCCCGGCGGCACGCTGTGCGACCCGCTTGGTGGCGCGGCGGACCTGAGAGCTGGACGCATCCGGTTTGTCGGCGAGGCGAAACGCCGGGTCCGTGAAGATATACTGCGAATTCTACGTTGGTTCCGCTTCTATGCGCATTTCGGCAACCATCCGCCGGACGCAGAGGCGCTCGAAGCCTGCCGCGGGTTCGCGTACCGGATTCCCGATCTATCCGGCGAACGCGTCCAACACGAATTGTTGCGCCTCCTCGAGGCGGCCGACCCGCTCCCCAGCCTCCGGCTCATGCAGGAAACGGACGTGATCGATGCGGTGTTGGGCCGCGGACGGCGTCTCGACCTTCTCGCGGGTCTATGCGAAGTGGAACAAAAGACGGCGACTGCGAGGGACAGGGTACTTAGACTGGCCGCACTCCTTGGCCAAAATTCGGTAGCTAACACCATGGCCGTGCGCCTGCGCCTCTCAAACAAAGAGAGCCGCCGCATTGCTGAGGCACTTTCTGAGACCCCTGTACTTACGCCCGCCATGACGATGAGGGAACGGCGCCGACTTCTCTACCTGCTCAATGTCGGGGCTGCCGAAGACCGGATACGGCTTGCCTGGGCCGCGAGCCCGCGAGACGACAGATGGGCGGATTGGCTGGAGATGAACCGACGCTTCGATCGGCCGG
>CAXGSZ010000208.1:0-5371 GCA_964012455.1 uncultured Alphaproteobacteria bacterium | reverse complement strand
CTTGCCCGATTTGCCCTTCGTGCTGGGTAAGGGGCCAGCGGGAATTGTGGCTGGTGTAGGTAGGGATGTGACGAACCTCAGCCTGGGTGATCGTGTTCTCGCGATGGCGGAGCAGGGCGGATATGGCGAATTGGTGACCGCGCCTGCCATCAATGTCTTTAAGCTGCCTGGGTCACTTTCCTTTGTCGACGCGGCATCGATGTCGCTGGTGTTTGACACGGCATGGTTCGCCCTGTTCGAGAGGGGACGTCTCGCGGCGGGCGAAACCGCGCTCATTCTCGGTGCGAGCGGCGGGGTGGGCTATGCATCGGTGCAATTGGCCAAGGCCCGGGGTGCTAAAGTTCTGGCGGGATTGACGACGCCGGCCAAGGCGAGCCTGTTCGACGCGGATGAAATTGAGGGTGTTGTCGATCTATCCGTCGAAAATATACGAGATGGACTGCGGGATCAGGTTTACGCCCTGACGGATGGGAATGGTGTTGACGTCGTTATGGACCCGCTCGGCGACGAAGTTTTCGGTGCTGCGTTGCGGGCGCTCGCCTGGCGTGGCCGTCTTGTTGTGGTGGGCTTTGCGGCAGGTGATATTCCGACGCTGAAGGCAAACTATCTGCTATTGAAGAACATAGAAGTGAGCGGATTACAGGTCAGCGATTACCGGAAGCGCCGGCCGGACCAAATGGCAGAATGCTTTGCCGACGTCTTTCGGCTTTACGATGAAGGCAAGATCAAGGCCGCACCCGTTGAGACCTTCCCGCTTGAAGGTTTTGCAGACGCGCTTGAAGCGATCAGCAGCCGGCGCATCGCGGGTCGCGCGATACTGGATCTGAGCAATGGATGAACAAGCGGATTTTGTAATTGTCGGGGCGGGCAGCGCCGGTTGTGTCCTGGCGAATCGTCTGACCGAAAATGTCAATAACCGGGTTGTCCTACTTGAAGCAGGTCCAATGGATCGCGACCCGTTGATCCATATCCCCATCGGAATCGGCAAGATGCATGTCGAACGGAGCCATGATTGGGGGTACGACAGCGAACCGGAACCCTTCACCGACGACCGAATAATCGAGGCGATGCGGGGCAAGGTTGTTGGCGGATCGTCTTCGATCAATGTGATGGCCTATGTCCGTGGACACCGGGGTGACTACGACCGCTGGGCACAGAAGGGGGCGACCGGTTGGGGTTACGAGGACGTCCTGCCCTACTTCTGCAAGAATGAATCATGGGAAGGTCCGTCCGATTCCGAATACCGGGGTGAGGATGGGGAACTCACAGTCGTCCGGTCACCGGAACGGGATCCTTTACTCGATGCCTGGGTAGAATCGGCCAAGGCGGCCGGATATCCCTATATCGAGGACTACAATGCGGGGCAGCAGGAAGGTTTCTCGCGAACCCAGTTCACCATTTGTAATGGAAAGCGCTGCAGTGCCGCTACTGCCTTCTTGAAGCCTATTTTATCCCGCCCGAACCTTGAATTGAAGACGGAAACTCTTGCGGGTCGTGTCTTGTTTGAAGGTAAGAAAGCGGTCGGGGTCGAGTACATACAAGGCGGTGCGACGCGGAGAGTTCTTGCAAATCGTGAAGTGATCTTGGCCGGCGGTGTCTTTAATTCGCCGCATCTGTTGATGCTATCCGGCATCGGGCAAGCTGATCATCTGCGTGAACACGGAATAGACGTCCTGCTGGATCTCCCCGGTGTTGGTCGTAATTTACAAGACCATGTGGCTGTGATGATCAGCTATGATCGACAAACGCCGGGGGCTATCGTGAGGACCATGCGCTACGATCGGCTGGCGCTGGCCATATTGCAGGCGCACTTCTTTGGTACAGGGCCGGCAACCGTGGTTCCGGCACCTCTGTTCGCGCATCTCAAATCCCGCCCTGAACTCGCTGTGCCGGACATCCAGTTTATCATTCGCAGCGTTCCCGGTGTCTTGTACCCCTGGTTCCCAGGCTACAAATCCCCCTTTCGTGATGGCTTCGGCATTCGTCCTGTCCTTCTTCATCCGGAGAGCCGGGGGCACCTCGAACTCCGGTCATCCGACCCGCGTGAGACGATGAAAGTTTTTCAGAACTTCTTTTCGGTCGAGAGCGATATGGCGACCTTGCGAGAAGGCGTGCGAATGGCCCGCCGCGCAACTGTTCAATCACCCATGGATCCTTATCGCGGTGACGAGATTGACCCCGGCGTCGCCGTTGACGAGGACAACGAGATCGACGCGTGGATTCGAGAGACGATGATCACGGCGCACCATCCAACCTGTACATGCCCGATGGGTGTCGGCGACACCGCTGTGCTCGATAGTGAGATGCGCGTGCGGGGAACGGAGGCGCTTCGCGTCGTCGATGCATCGGCTATGCCCGATCTCCCCTCGGGAAACACGAACGCCCCGGTTCTGATGATGGCGGAAAAGGGCTCGGATATGATCCTAGGTCGCCGTTCGGTTGCCTGATCCGGCTTCGATGGCGGCCAAAATGTCGGGTGGCGTCAGCGGCACGCGCGTCAAGTGCGCGTTGAAGGGAGATAACGCATCTTCGATCGCAGAGATGATAGCGGAGGTTGCGGGCATTATGCCGCATTCACCAATGCCTTTGACGCCGAGCGGATTCCGTGGGGTTGGGGATTCGTGTAGAATCAATTCTGCGTTTGGCACCTCCGGTGCGGTGACCAGCAAATATTCCGCCAGTGTCGCGCTCAGCGGCTGTCCGTCCTCGTCAAACCGCATCCATTCGAATAGGGCATTGCCGATCCCGTGTGCGATGCCGCCATACAATTGGCCTTCGGCAATCTCCTTATCGAGAATGCGCCCGCTGTCCTGCGCCATCACGTAATTGAGAATATCGACTTTTCCGGTCTCTGGGTCGACTTCAACCTCAACCACGGCGGTGCCGCTTGCGAAGGTCTCTTCTTCGATGACATGCATTTCCGTGGCTTCCATGCCAGGCGGCACGCCTTCGGGCAGCCGATACCCGGGCGTCCCCGCCACCGCCTTCGCGGCGTCGCCAAGCCCGATCTCCATGTCCGAGCCGCGGACACGCACCTTGGCGCCCACGATCTCGAGATCGTCCTCGGCGGCCTCGAGCATGTCGGCTGCAACCTTAAGAACCTTGTCCCGAACCGTGCAGGCCGCAAGGTGCGCGGACGATCCTGCAGTGACGGTCAAACGACTGTTGGACGTGCCGATGCCGTTGGCGATATCTCCGGTATCGCCGGTCGAGACGGTAACGTTCGACGGATCGCCACCGAGCTGCGCCGCGACCACACGTGAAAGCATGGTCCGGGTCCCCTGCCCGATGGCGGAACCGCCGGTCGCAACGAATATGTGCCCGGAGGTACCGATCCGCACGGTTGCCGATTCAAAAGGTCCGCGCCCGGTGCCTTTGACGTAATTTCCGACGCCAATTCCGAGATAGCGTCCCTCGGCTCGCGCGGCGGACCGGCGCGCGTCGAAGGTCGACCAACCCGCACGCTCCAACGCCTTGCCCTGCACCGTTTCGTAATCGCCGGTGTCGAGGACGACAGGCAAGCCGCTGCGCGCATGCAGCTGTTTTTTATACGGCATTGCGTCAGGCGGGATGAAGTTCCGGCGGCGCACTTCGGCCCGGTCGATGGACAATTCCTTCGCAATCCGATCCAGCAAGCGTTCCATCGCGAAGGCGGCCTGGGGATGTCCGGCGCCCCGGACGGGCGTCGTCGGTATCTTGTTGGTGAGCGCCACCTTCACATTCATGCGGCAGGTCGGCATTACGTAACCCATGGTGAGGGTCTCCGCCGAATTGGCGGCGAGGTTAATACCACGGCCGGTATAAGCGCCGTGATCGTGGACTATCTCGCCACGGATGCCGAGGAGCTTGCCGTCTTCGCCACAGGCAACCTCGATCTCCCAATACTGGTCCCGTTCCTGGGTAGTGGCGACGAAATGCTCGCGGCGATCTTCAATCCACTTGACGGGCCGCTCGAGGAACATCGCCGCGATGCAGAGGGTAACGTCCTCCGGATAGAAGACGAGCTTCGGTCCAAAACCGCCGCCGATATTGGGTGTGGTGACGCGGGTATCGCTCTCGTCGCGCCCCAGCATATCGACCAAGGTCCGCTGCGCCGCGTGAGGCGTTTGGGTCGAGCACCAATAGGTGAGTTGATCAGATGTCTTATCATACTCGGCGATGCCACCGCGGCATTCCATCGAATGCCCGCCGCCGCGATGCTGCCACAGCGATTCTTGGAAGACGTGCGGTGCCGCATCAAAAGCTGAATCGATGTCACCGTAGCCAATATCGAACTCAGAAAGAAGGTTGTCGGGTCCATCCTTGTGCACCGTCGGAGCATCCAACGCTATGGCTGCCCTGCAGTCGGCGACGGCCGGCAAAGGATCGTAGTCAACCTCGACGAGCGCGGCAGCGTCTTCAGCGATATAACGGTTCTCCGCGACAACAATGGCCACGGCCTCGCCGACATGGACGACCTCGCCTTCAGCGAGGGCGGGCCGGTTCCGGTTCTGCTTGTATAGTTTGCTCGGCAATCCGACAACGAGGTATTCGTTTCGGAGATAGGGCCGGATTTCATCGCGGGTCAGTACGGCGTGGACGCCAGCTAGCTCTCGCGCAGCCGTGGTGTCGATCCCACGGATTTCCGCATGCCCGAATGGACTGCGGACGAAGGCGGCCTCCAGCATTCCCGAGCGCTTGATGTCATCGATAAAACGGCCCTGGCCGCGCAACAATTCGGGGTCTTCCAGACGATTAATTCGCCCGCGGCCACCTTCAGTTTCTATCGTCATCAGCAAAGACCTATTCTGATCCCGATAGGGGAGTAGTCCAGCGATCAGTATGGCGGCTTCGCCGCCACGTCATATATCTGAAAAGACGGTAAGGACGAGGCGGAGCAGGACGATGGAAGACCGGTCATCTAGATGGATCATTGAAGAAGAAGAGCCCGAGGTCCCTAATCCCGAATGGTTCGATAATGCCATTGCCCGTGTGCCGAAATCGTGTCGGATTTTCGTGGAAGATTGCGATATCCATTACCTTCGCTGGGGACCCGACACGAGCGAGAAACAAGGAATCCTGTTCGTGCACGGCGGTGCCGCGCATGCCCATTGGTGGTCGTTCATCGCGCCCTTCTTTGCGGATGACCGTCCGGTCGCTGCGATTGATCTATCTGGTATGGGCGATAGCGGCCGACGTGAGGAGTACGCCACGGCCCAACGCGTCGCAGAGATGGCGGCGGTTTCCGCTGATGCCGACCTCGGCGAGAAGCCGGTGATCGTAGGACACAGTTTCGGCGGTTACATGACAATGTGCTATGGCCACAATTACGGCGATGCGTTGTCGGGCGCTGTTATCGTGGACTCATTTATGCGCCCGCCGAGTGGAAACG
>CAXGSZ010000207.1:0-5372 GCA_964012455.1 uncultured Alphaproteobacteria bacterium | reverse complement strand
CATTCTGGCGCGACTGAATTTACTTCAGGAATGCCGCTAAATGCTGGCGTATCTGAGCTTCGAAGGTGCGATCGAAATCCTGCATGACGCGCTCCGTCAATTCGTACCATAGAACTTGGCGCTGGCGCAGCGTGGCATCTTCGGAAACCGTCCGGCTCCGCGAGCTCGTCGTCATCGCCTTCGCCGTCAGCAAACCACGACCGCCGATGGCAGAGATCTCGACTTCGACACGCGCGTCGTAACGCTCGGATTGTTCTTTCGTAAAGGTGCCTCTAATGCCGCCGAGCGGTTTTAAGCGCTTTTCGACAACGCTCGCGTCCCGAACCGTCACCACTGCCTGTCCCGATGAGCCAACGGTTCGAATTCGGTCCACCACCCAGCGCTCGATGGCCTTGTGTAGTGGGACTGGCATTTCATGCTCGACGTGAGGCGCCTTCAACGGCGGTTCAAAGAGAACCACGATATCGATCTCTGCGACATTAAGGGAGATGGGCGGCAAATGAAGGAATGTTTGCTCTGGGAACGAACGTGGCTCGACAGACGTCTCGCAACCGGCGGTAACCAGCAGTATCACGATCATGATCGTGCGGGTCTGCAAATTTTTCATAGAGTGGATATGCGTCGCGTAGACGGTCGCTTCAAGTCGCTAGTACCCCGTCGATTTCTGCGTTGTCGAACCACTCTTCGGTGTTGCAAAACTCGCAGGTGATCGAAATTCGTCCGTCGATCTTGTATTCTTCGATCTCTTCTGCGGAGAGTATGGTGAGAATGCCTAGCGCGCGCTCGCGGGAACACCGACACGAAAACCGTAGCGGATGCGTATCGAAAACGCGGACCCCGTCTTCATAGAACAGACGGCGCAAGAGTTCATGGGCAGACAGTGCGCGCGTCGTCAGTTCATCCTTTTCGCAGCTGCTCATCAAGATCGTCGCGCGCCTCCACGCCTCGTCCATTTCTTCTTTTAGGATGCTCAGTTCGTCTTCAGGGAGGCGTTGCAGCATCAAAGCGCCGCCTCGCCAGCCGTCGTTGCCGTCGGGCGCCGCAGCAAGCGTGATAGCTGCGGAGAATTGATCGGATTGCTGGAAGTAGTGATGGACGCACTCGATCAAGGTCGCGCCCTGCAATTCGACGATGCCTTGATAGAGTTCCGTGTGCTCACCTTGGTCGACCGTGAAGGCTAGGTATCCCGCACCCAGAAGGCGTGTAATGGGTGAACCTTCGATCTCAGCAGGGCCCGGCACGTCGCCGGAGACACTCCCATAGGCTCTGATGCCGCCGTCGCTTGTTACGTCAGCGGCCATCAGGCCGACCGGGCCGTTGCCTTTGGCTTGCAGGGAAAATACGCCATCGAACTTCAAAGCAGCCGACAAGGTCGCAGCCAAAACCGTGAACTCCGCCATTAATGACTGGACGGAGGGCGGCAAGTCGTGCCGTCCGATGACGTCGCTCAGGGTCGGGCCCAATCGGATCAGGCGGCCCCGCAATCCGCTCTCTTCGATCAAGAATGGTTGAATCAGGTCATCCGTCAACGTATTCACGTCAGGCACCAGGTCAGAATACCCTTTTGTGCATGAAGCCGGTTTTCCGCTTCGTCCCAGACCACAGATTGGGGTCCGTCCATAACGCTCGTCGTTACTTCCTCACCGCGATGGGCGGGCAAGCAGTGCATGAAGATGGAATTGGACTTGGCCAGCGCCATCAACCGTTCGTCGACCTGGTAGGGGCGCAGAAGATTGTGTCGGTCGCGAACGCCCTCGTCGCCCATCGAAACCCAAACGTCGGTCGAAACGCAGTCTGCGTCGGCGACGGCGACTTTCGGATCGTTGGTGACCTGGATGCGGGCACCATTCTTAAGCGCCCACTCAACGACCTCCGGGTCAGGACTTAGCTGTTCCGGACACGCGAGACGCAACTCAAAACCAAGGACCGTTGCCGCGTGAATCCAACTCGACGCCATGTTGTTTCCGTCGCCGCACCATGCCACGGACTTGCCGGCGATGGGTCCACGGTGTTCCTCGAACGTCATAACATCCGCCATGATCTGACAGGGATGTGAAACGTCCGTTAAGCCATTGATTACTGGGATGGTCGCATATTTGGCCATTTCGGTGAGGTTCTGCAGCGACGATGTACGAATCATGATCGCGTCGACGTAGCGTGACAGCACGCGAGCCGTATCCGCGACCGTCTCGCCGCGTCCGAGTTGCATATCCGTGTGATCGAGCACGATCGTCTCGCCCCCGAGCTGGCGCATCCCGACATCGAAACTGACGCGTGTGCGGGTCGACGCCTTCTCGAAGATCATTGCCAAGGTTTTGCCTTCAAGCAGGCGGTTCTCTTCAGCTGTGCCCGACTTGTAGGCGACTCCGAGATCGAGCTGTTCGCGCAGCGTCTTCTCGTCGAATTGGTCGATGTCGAGGAAGTGTTTAGGCGCTGGCATCCTTTTGCTCCCAGGCGCTCGCCACTTTGTCGACGAAGGCGAGAGCCTCGTCGACGTGGGCCCTCTCGATAATCAACGGCGGCAAGAAACGAATGACATTGTCGTCTGCTGGCACCGTCAACAGACCCGCATCGCGCAGCTTGTTCCACATATCGAGGTTCGTCACCTTACAGACGAATCCGAGCATCATGCCCTTGCCACGGACCTCTAGAAAGAAAGTGGGATGCTTCGCGACCAGCGCTTCCGCCTGTTCACGCAGATAATTGGCAACATCATTTACACGATCAAGAAAACCGTTGCTCGTGACTTCTTCCAAAACGGCGAGCGCCGCCGTTGTCGAAAGATAGTTTCCGCCGTAGGTGCTGCCATGCGTGCCGGGCGTCATGCCTTGCGCAGCTTCTGCCGTGGCCATAATCGCGCCAATCGGCATGCCGCCGCCAAGGCCCTTGGCAGCCGCCATGACATCAGGCGTGACATCTGCCCACTCATGCGCCCAAAGCTTGCCGGTACGTCCCATTCCGGTCTGCACTTCGTCGAAGATCAGTAATAACCCGAACTCGTCGGCCGTCTGCCGCAATCCCTTCAGATACTCGAATTCGGCTGGGCGAATGCCGCCCTCGCCCTGAATGGGTTCTACCAGAATTGCTGCGGTTTCCTCGCCAATTGCGTTGCGCAATTCGTTTAGGTTGCCGAAAGGCACCTGGTCGAATCCCCCGGTCTCGGGTCCAAAGCCGTCGAGGTGTTTGGGGTTCTTTGATGCCGACAACGTTGCGAATGAGCGTCCGTGGAACGAACCGCTGCAAGCGATGATTCGGAATTTCTCTGGATGCCCGACTGCACTCTGATATTTGCGGGCGAGCTTGATGCACCCTTCCACCGCTTCGGCGCCCGAATTGCCGAAGAACACCAAATCTGCGAAGGACGTCTTGCATAGCAGTTCTGCGAGGGCGGTTTGTTGTGGAATGTTATAGAGATTCGAGGTATGCCACAGGGTCCCGACTTGATCCTGCAGGGCTTGCACCAGTTTTGGATGCGAATGGCCAAGCGCATTGACGGCGATTCCCGATCCAAAGTCGAGGAATCGTTTGCCGTCCGTCGAAATCAGATAAACGCCTTCACCCTTCTCGAATGCGATATCGGCCCGCCCGTAGGTGGGCATGACGGCTGTAGTCACGGCCTTGCCTCCTGCCATAAGAATTGAGAACCCTTTCCCGCGGAGCGGCAAAAGCGCGGAGTATCCGCTTGAATCCGTCGCAATGTCAATGCATGGCATTGAAATTCTCGAGGAATTCTGCCGAGTCGTGATGGCTAAATCGATTAAGGTAACAAAATAGTCGACGGCGGCGAGGTGATCGCCGCCGTCGGTTTCTTGGTTCGCAGAGCCGATGCCAATTGGGAGGGGCAGGGTGGGCGTACGACGCTGCGTTCCAAACGTTTCGAGCATGACAATCAGTCGGCTCGATGGTTGACACTATGCAAGATCGTCGGCAGCTTCGCTGTGATGGTGGTCACAAGGTTAAGGAAAATTAACGATACGGATGTAAAATCGGGCGACCGGCATTCGGGCGGCAGGCGGCGGGGGCCTCGCAAAGCGACGCCGAAACGTTTGGAAAGGGCTGCGCTGCACTATCTCGAACGGTACGCGAGTTCTTCCGAGAACTTGCGCCGCCTTTTGATGCGGCGCGTAGAGCGCTCGGCGCGCGAGTACGGGACAGATCGCGAAGAAGGCGCGACTGCCGTTGATGAGATCGTGCGAAAATTCACGGAATTGGGATACCTGAACGATAAAGCGTATGCGGAGATGCGAGTGGCTGGATTACACCGCCGCGGCACGTCCGGTCGTGCTATCCGGTATCGCCTTACATTGAAGGGTGTTCCTGAGGACGACATTGAAGCGGCGCTTGAAGCGCTTGCTGAAGATGTTGTGGACCCTGATCGTAGCGCGGCGATTGCCTATGCCCGCCGGCGCCGCATCGGGCCTTGGCGGCGGGATAACCGGGACCGGTTCCGCGATCGCGACCTTGCGGCGCTAGGGCGTCAAGGATTTTCCTTCGACGTTGCGTTATGGATAGTCGATGCGGAGTCATCCGATGCCTGCGAGATTAATCTTTCGGACGATTGATCGTTCTCTCGCGGACGACGACGCGTCCATTGGCCACTTACTGTTGACCTGGTATGGCGATAAGGCGACGCCTCTGGGTGGCTCGCGCCGCAGGAGATGCCGCGTATATCTGTTTTGTTGCTTCGACCAGTACGACGCCGGAAATCGCATTGAAATACATACTGCCAATTCGTTCCACGGCCGGCGCAGAATGGAGCAGCATCCGCCGTTGTGTAGGCGGAACGTAGAGAGCGTTTTCTGAATGCTCGGGCGTGAACAGACAATCCCGCAACAGGCGCTTCAGCTGCCCGGGGCTATAGGGGTGTCCGTAGCCGATAGGGGTGCTCTCGATACGCGCCCAAATGCCCCGTCGGTTGGGAGCGATGACCAGCAGGCGACCGTTTCCCGATAGAATCCGCCAGGCTTCCCGCATCATTGCGCGCTGTTGCTCGCTGTATTCCGCCGCGTGGACGATCAACAGCCTGTCGATTGAGAGGTCTGCGAAAGGGAGTTCGGTCTCATCCGCAAGGGTCACTAGACTCGGTTCGTCGCTCGGCCACCGCATAACCCCTTGAGCCGCGGGTGCGAGAGCGATAACGCGCTGCGCCTCCTTAAGGAAAGGTCGCAGGTAGGGCGTGGCGTAGCCAAGACCCAGGATTGTCATGCCGCGCACATCCGGCCAAAACGTGCGGATGCGCTCGCGGATAAGGCGGCGGGCCACCTGACCGAGCCGAGATCGATAGAATTCGTTCAAATCAACAACGTCGCTCCACATTTGGGTAGCGTACCCTGAGGAGTAAGATGATCCCAGAAGATATTATCGACACTCTG
>CAXGSZ010000206.1:0-5380 GCA_964012455.1 uncultured Alphaproteobacteria bacterium | reverse complement strand
TATCCCTGCGATGCCACGACGACCGTTAATGCAACATCGTCGTACCAGCGCAGGTCGAAGGTATCGAGCACGCCATCCGCGGATGCAATGAGGGCGGGCAACGGGTCGGACATCATTCGCGTCATGAGGACCTGGCATTCTGGGTCTCCGAAGCGGACGTTGTACTCAAGAAGCTTCGGGCCTCGCTCAGTCACCATGATTCCGGCGTAGAGGACACCCGAGTATGGACAGCCTTCTGCCGCCATCGCTTTCAATGTCGGCACGATAATTGTGCTATCGACGGCCTCAGCGAGCGTCTCGGTCATGACGGGGGCGGGACTATAGGCCCCCATGCCCCCGGTGTTCGAACCGGTATCGCCATCGAAGGCCGCCTTGTGATCCTGCGCCGAGGCGAGGGTAAGCGACGAATTTCCGTCGCAGAGGGCGAAGACACTGACTTCCTCCCCGATGAGGCATTCCTCGACCACCACTTCCGCACCGGCACTACCGAATCGCCCGTCGAGTAGAGCGTCATCGACGGCGGTGAGCGCTTCGTCAACCGTCTCGGCCACCGTGACGCCCTTACCGGCCGCCAAGCCATCGGCTTTAACGACGATGGGAGCCCCCTGTTCACAAATGTATGCCTTGGCCGCTTTGGCATCAGTAAATCGTCCATAAGCAGCGGTAGGAATGTCGTATTTGGCGCAAAGATCCTTCATGAAGCCTTTCGATCCTTCGAGCCGGGCCGCCGCTGCGTTGGGTCCGAAGGCCTTGATCCCGACATCACTGAGTCGATCGACCAACCCGGCACAAAGGGGGCCTTCCGGTCCGACAACCACGAAATCAATGCTCTCGCTTTGTGCAAATTCGACCAGTGCCGGCACATCTTCGGCACCGATCGCCACACATTCCGCCTCTGCGGCAATACCAGCGTTTCCCGGCGCGCAATACAATTTGTCGCATAAGGGAGAGGCTGCAATCGACCAACAGAGAGCGTGCTCTCGCCCGCCGGAACCGACGACTAATATCTTCATGTCACCACCGCTCAATACTTTTGCAAGGCGCCGCAAGCGTACCTATCATGGGCGTGTAGCAAAGATGCCCGAAAACCCGACGACAGCAACCCAGAATTTACCGGAATATTCAGTTTCCGAGTTGTCCCGTGCGTTGAAACGGACGGTCGAGGATGCTTATTCCTACGTGCGTGTTCGGGGCGAGGTCTCCGGCTTCAAGCGTGCCGGGTCCGGCCATCTCTACATGACACTGAAAGATGAGTCCGCTATCATCGACGGCGTGTGTTGGCGGGGCGTTGCGGGACGTCTTTCAGTTCAGCCGGAAGACGGTCTTGAAGTCATCGCCACGGGCAAGCTGACGACCTATGTAGCCCGTTCGAAATACCAGCTGGTTATCGAATCGATGGAATTGGCAGGTGAAGGGGCGCTACTCAAGCTGTTGGAGGAGCGCCGCAGGAAGCTTGCGGCGGAAGGTCTCTTCGATGAAGCTCGCAAGCGCCCCCTGCCATTTTTGCCCGATGTGATAGGTGTCGTAACCTCGCCGACGGGTGCCGTTATCCGCGATATCCTGCACCGCCTCGCTGATCGGTTTCCACGCCGCGTCTTGCTGTGGCCTGTATTGGTTCAAGGGGAAGCCGCCGCTGATCAGGTGACTGCGGCTATCCGAGGTTTCAATGGCTTGTCCCGTGACGGCGCTGTCCCGCGCCCCGATCTGCTGATCGTGGCGCGTGGCGGCGGCAGTCTTGAGGATTTATGGTCGTTCAACGAAGAGAACGTTGTTCGGGCCGCCGCCGAATCGGAGATTCCACTGATTTCCGCCGTTGGCCATGAGACCGATTGGACGTTGATCGATCACGCTTCGGACCGGCGTGCGCCGACGCCAACGGCGGCCGCGGAGATGGCCGTACCGGTTCGGGTCGATCTAATGGCTCAAGTGCTCGATGATTCGCGCCGGATGGTGCAGGGCTTTGGCCGCCTCCTGGCGGAACGCCGGACCCGTCTTGAAGGATTGGCTCGCGGCCTGCCGGATCCTGTCTCGACCCTTCGCACCCACGAACAGCGTCTTGATGACTTGGGTGAACGGCTTGAGCTTGCCATGCGAAACGGCTTTCAGTTGTGGTGCCAACAAACGGAAGGATTGGCAGCACGTCTGCGGAGCCCCAGGCAGCTGTTGGCCGATTCCACCGAGCGCCTCGGTCGAGAGAGCGCGGCGCTACAGCATGTCTCGGATCAGTTAATCCGTACCGCACGCGAGCGAAGTCATAGTATTGGGATTCGCCTGTCATCGGTGCCGATCGGACGGAAAATTCGCCGTTCGGCCGACGACCTCAGTGAACTAGACCGCCGTTCGAGAGGCGCGGTCGCACAACGCTGCAAGGACGCCCAGAGTGCGTGGCAGCGTCTCGGGGATCTGCTGGAGAGCTACTCGTTTGAACGTGTACTCGAAAGAGGGTACTCGGTCGTGTTCGATCCGGCCGGCGATCCGATAACTGCGTCGAAGGGCTTGGCGCCACAGGACTCCGTGGAATTGCGCTTCTCCGATGGTGCCGCCAATGCGGTGATAACGTCGGGTAAACCAGCTCGGAAGAAGCGTTCAAGCGCTAAAGCGTCGGATCGGCGTCAGGGGAACCTGCTTTGAGGCTGTTTTTCTTGATACTCGTGGCCGTCGTGCACACGGTTGTCGCAGAAGCGAGCGATCTGCGACTTGACGGGAAATTTATCCAAGGGGGATTGGTCGTCGGAAATACTTCGCCTGGCGCGACGGTAGCAGTGGACGGTCGGTCAGTCCGGGTCTCTTCGGAGGGGCGCTTTCTGATCGGTTTCTCGCGCGATGCCGGTCCGAGCACGCGGTTGCGTGTGCGTCTGCCGGATGGACGTGAGATGACCCGTGCGCTTTCCATTGCGAAACGGACCTACAAGGTTCAGCGAATTAACGGACTGCCGCGCAAGATGGTGACTCCCCCCGACTCCGTCTACGCCCGCATCCGTTCCGAAAACGCTGAAGTTGCAAAAGCGCGGGCACAGGATACAGCGGTTCCCCGGTTCGAAAGTGGCTGGATATGGCCGGCATTGGGCCGGATATCGGGCGTTTATGGCAGCCAGAGGATACTCAATGGTAAGCCGCGTCAGCCTCACTACGGCATCGATATTGCGGCCCCGGTGGGCACACCTGTTGTCTCACCAGCGGACGCCGTCGTCACCTTGGTGCATCGTAACATGTACTACACCGGGGGGACGATCATTCTCGATCACGGTCACGGTCTTAGCTCCGCGATGTTACATATGAATACGATCGACGTAAGCGTCGGGGACGTCGTCACCAAAGGTCAAAAAATTGGAACCGTCGGGAAGTCAGGCCGCGCGACAGGACCCCATCTCGACTGGCGAATCAATCTGTTCAAGGCACGATTGGATCCCAGCTTTCTGGTCCCACCAATGCCAGCAACGGTCAAGAAATAAAGTTTATTCCTTTGGCCATCGGTGATGCAGCCAGAACCACTGTTCCGGATGATCGCGAATCCACCCCTCGATGATCTCATTGATACGTCGCAAGGTTGCCTCCACCTCCGCCTTCTTATCGCCGGTCGACTGGATCTCGATCGGCGGGAAGAATTCGATCTGGAAATGTGAGTTCGGGAGCCGGATGCATCTAGCCGGAACGATTGGGCCACCGTTGCGGAGCGCGATTTCGACCGGCCCTGTTGCGGTCATCGCATCATGCCCAAAAAACGGAATTGGCATCCCCTCGTTCAGTTTTTGATCCATCATCGCGCCGAAATGCAAGCCGTCCCGCATCAATCGGACCATCTGGACGGCGCCTTCTCGTCCCTTCGGCACCAGGGTGATCCCGGCCTCGGTGCGTGCTTTCTTGAACAAGTGATCGATAAATGGATTATCCGCGCCGCGGTAAATCTGCCCGAAAGATATCCCTGTCCTGCCGAAAAGACGCGCCGCCAATTCCCAGTTTCCGAGATGTGCCGAAACCACGATGCCCGCAGGACCATCGCCACGCATCCGGGTTAAATGCTCTTCGCCGACGAATGTGACGCGGCGGTCGGGGCCATCGGTCGTGAATCGATCCATATGCGCGAATTCTGCAGCGCCCTGACCAAGATTGTGCCAAATGCGTTCCAATAAATCGGTGACGTCGGAATCACTCAATTTGGGAAACGCGCGACGTACATTCTGTTCCGCGACGCGGGCTACGCGCATCCGTTGGCCGATCTTGCGGAAGAGGAAACTGCCGACGCGTGTCGCCATTCCAAGGGGAATGGTGCGAATCGCGTAATAAATGGAACCAATGAGGAGACCTTGCAGTGGATACAGAAAGTACCGCACCCAGAAGCGGGCAACGGGTCCGCGATCAGCCATTTGATACGGCCTCTGTCAGGAAGTCATCGAATCGATCCAGATTCCGCCATTCTACCGAAACGGGGAACGCCTCAATACCGGCGGCGGCATCCGGATCGAGTCGAACGAAATCCTTCTCGGTTGTCACTAGCGCAGCGCCATGATGGGCTGCGAGAGTTTTCAACTCCGCAATCTCGCTTGTGGCGTAAACATGATGGTCAGGAAACGAACGGTTTTCGACGATCCGAGCGCCGCTCGCGGACAGTGTATCGAAGAACTTTCTGGGCCGTCCGATGCCGGCGAAAGCGACGACTTCGGTACCGTCTTTGCCACAATCTCCGACAGGGACGAGAGAAGCCTCGAAGATTGGTACGGTTTCCGGCAGGATCGCTGCAGTCTTCCCGGAAACAGTTCCTAGGACCACGATACCGTCCGCGCGCGCCAGCCCATCTTGCCGAAATTCTCGTAGTGGACCCGCGGGTATCACGCGTCCGTTGCCAATTCCGTACGCGCCGTCGATGACGACAAGCGACAGATCCTTGACAAGGCCGTTATTCTGCAACCCGTCGTCCATGACAATTATGTCCGCGCCGTTGTGTTCCGCGGCCTGAGCGCCCGCTGCGCGGTCACGTGAAATCCAGGTTGTCGCGCGCTGCGCCAGCAACAGGGCCTCGTCGCCGACATCCGCAGCGCGATGCCTTTTAGGCTCCACGCGTTGCGGGCCCGAGATGTGGCCGCCATAACCGCGGGTCAAGAAATGCGGTTCCAGACCGCGCGTCGACAGTCGCTCGGCAACCGCTAGCGCGATAGGCGTCTTTCCTGCGCCGCCGGCGACCAGGTTTCCGATGCAGATGACGGGCCGATTAACGCGTGTTGGCTTTGCGCGACGGCAGCGCGCGGCCGCGGCATATCCATAGGCGTATCCGATCGGTGAAAGTAGCCGCGATACGAACGAGTCTTCGGACCAGAATGCTGGTGCGCGCATCGTTTATCTGTCGTCCATCAGCCGTGAGATTTCATCATGTATCCGCTCGACC
>CAXGSZ010000205.1:0-5394 GCA_964012455.1 uncultured Alphaproteobacteria bacterium | reverse complement strand
ATAGACGACCAGACCTGTGACGAATGCGGTGCCATATGCATCGAGGTGGATCGGCGTACGCAGTGTGGCGCTGTAGACACTGATCGTCAGGAGAAAGGGAATTAGAAGGCCCCCAATCAGGCTACCGACCGGCACGCCTGTTTGCTTGATTGAAAAGATTACGGGTGCCATTCGCGGTGGACAGACACGTGCAAGAATATGCGAACTCGCCGGTGTCGAAACTGCCGCCATGCCAAGCAGAATCGCACTAAGCGGATAAAGCCAGAGTATCCCGGTCGAAATGATGAACAGACTGCCGCCCATAAGGATCAGGCACCACTGACTGATACGGAGCGCCCCGTAGCGCAGAATGAAGCCGCCGCACCCCATCGCGCCGATGATCGCCGCTACATTCGTGAGAAAGAGATAGAAGCCGAGCCAAGCGCGCGAGATTCCGAAGTCGTCCGCAAGCCGATCCGCAAGGATCGGCATGGCAATTTGGCATACATATGAAAACGCCTGCTGAATCAGCATCGATACGACGGCAATACCGAGAATGTACCGCCAATCGAATCGCTCAAGATTCATCAGAAGCGTATCTGATCGTAGATCTGGATATTCACTTCAACCCGCATCCCCGGAGCGATTTTTTCCGGTGGTTCGAGAATCTTAATACGGACGGGAATTCGCTGGGTCGGCTTCCGCGTCCGGCCGGTCACCAATCCATTTTCGCCGGCCATCTCGGAGGTCGTAACGCTGCCAATATGCGTGACGACGCCATCGAACTCCTGAAACGGATATGGATATGCATCAATATCGATTACGACGCCCTGGCCCACTTCAAGGTGGCGAAGTTGTGACTCATCGACGTTTGCCTCAATCCACAACGAGTTCTCATCGTGCAGCAGAATCATGCGTTCTGCTTCCTCGACATGCTCTCCTTTGTACTTATAAACGCTGTCGATAATGCCGTCGATCGGGCTACGGACAAAATGATAGGCCAGTCGCGCCTTCTCCTGCGCCATTAAAGATTTGATCTTCGCAATGTTCAGGTTGGCGATCTTCTTGTCGGTCTCAAGGACGTCAAGCTGCGATATAGAGGCTTGAATTTCCTCAAGTTCGAGTTCCGCGACCTTGATGTTGGCGGAAGATTTCTCGACCTCCGCTTCGATAATCAGCACTTTAGAATGCTCTTCCTCAAAGCTCTTCTTCGAGGTCAACTTCTTCTGGTGCAGGATCTTCGAGCGCTCGAAGTTCTTGCTTGCCAATTCGTAGCGGTTGCGAATTGTCGCATGCTCGACCTTGCGCGCTTTGACGGTCTCGCGTTTGGTCGCAAGGCGGGAATTTAGGTTGCGCTGGAAGGCGACTATCTCTGCCTCAATTTTTGCGCTCTGGCCTTGCTCGCGTTCAAGATCCGCTTCGAGAGCTTTGATTTTCAGGCGTTGTACGTTCGACTTAAGGGCGACAAGCAGGTCACCCTCTTTCACACGATCGCCTTCCTTAATGTGGACTTTCTCGATCTCGCCGTCGATCCGCGAAGAAAGCGTCGTCAACTCCGCTTCGATCCGCGCATCATATTCGTAAACATGGGTCAGCCAGTAAAAGATCTCGTAGGAGATAATCGCAGCAATTCCAATCCCGGCTAAGGCGCCGAGCTTCTTGAGAACAGACTTACTTCTTTGCTCGAGTGGCATTTGGCATTGATCACGTTGAAAAACCGAACTTTTAGCTATTTATCCCGAAGCCCGCAGCCAGCAATCCGGTGCGCTTGCCCGATCTATCTATCCTTGACGTACGGATTGCGGCCTTTACGCATTTGCAGACGCAGCGGAACGCCCGGCAGATCAAAAACGTCGCGCAGGCCGTTCTCTAAGTAACGAAGATAGGCGTCAGGCAATTCCGTCGGCTGCGAGACCCATAGTGCGAACGTCGGCGGCCGGGTCTTAATTTGGGTCATATACCGAATGCGTATACGCCGGCCACGGGCCAATGGCGGCGGATGCGCTTCGATCATAGCGGCAAGCCAGTCGTTCAACGGCGCCGTAGCAATTCGCTTGTTCCAGATATCGTAGATGTCGAACACCGCCCCGAGAAGCCTGTCGAGATTCCGCCTATGCAGCGCCGAAATATGCACGACGGGAACGCCTTTGATCTGCGGCAACGAGGTCTCGAGACGATCGCGCAGCCGTTGGCGCGCTTCCGCCTGATCGCCGACGATATCCCACTTGTTGGCAGCGATAACCAACGCACGCCCTTCGTCCACGACGCGCCGTGCAATGGTCAGATCCTGGCGCTCCAACATCGCCTCACCGTCCAGCAACAGTAAGACGACCTGCGCGAAACGAATCGCTCGCGTTGTATCACCGGCGGAAAGCTTCTCCAGCTTATGGTCGACCCGGGCACGGCGACGCAGACCGGCCGTATCGACAAGCCGCAGCGGACGCCCTTCATATGACCAATCGATGGCAATCGCATCTCTGGTGATCCCGGCCTCGGGTCCGGTCAGCAGGCGATCCTCACCAATAAGCTGATTAACAAGCGTCGATTTTCCAACATTCGGGCGACCGACAATCGCTAACTGCAGGGGCGCATCCCCTTCCGCATCGATGGCGTTGTCAGCACACACATCGTTCGCTTCGGTCGCCGACGACAAGGCCTCAAAGAGGTCGGCCATGCCTTCCCCATGTTCGGCCGACACGGGCACCGGCTCGCCAAGACCCAGCTCATACGATTCGTAGAGGCCGTCACGACCGGAATTTCCTTCACATTTGTTCGCGGCTAGGATGGTGCGCGCGCCGGAACGGCGGATGTCGGCGGCGAACTGCCTGTCCATCGGCGTTACACCGGCTCGAGCATCGATCATCATCAAAACAACATCAGCCTCCGACACCGCGATCTCCGTCTGACCGCGCATTCGTGCCTCCAGACTTTCATCGGTGGCTTCTTCCAGGCCAGCGGTATCGATTACTCGAAATACAAGGTCGCCAATCCGTCCGTCCCCTTCGCGCCGATCTCGGGTTACGCCTGGGGTGTCATCGACCAGCGCCACGCGCCGTCCCACCAGACGATTGAATAGCGTTGATTTCCCAACATTCGGCCGGCCGACAATGGCAACGGTAAAGGTCATAGCGTTTCCAAGCGGAAGGTCTCGGTCCGTATTAACAAAGTCTAACGATAAACGATCAATTCGGCGTCATCCGAAAGGAAGAAAATATTCCCCATGGCGATCACCGGCGGCACAGAGAAATGATCCGCCAATTCGAGCTTACTCAGAAACTTGCCGGTATACGGCGAAATACTGAGCACCTCGCCCGCACTGCCCACCACCATAAGACGGTCGCTCGCCAGGACCGGTCCATACCACTTTATGCGGCCCTCCTTGTCCTCCGGGTCTTCATATCGCGGCAGGGATCTGATCCAGCGGACCCGCCCGCCGAGACGCGTCAGACAATACAGGTCGCCATCATTCCCCAACACATAAACAAAGTTTCCGACAACCCAAGGCGTTTCCGACCCGCCGATGACACGATCCCAAATTCGGGCTCCCGTTCTCAGATCGATGGCGACGAGACGGCCCGAATGACTGACCGCATAGACCACCCCGCGATCGACGACAGGATGCCCACGAATATGCGCCACGGTCGAGAGCGTGTCGGTCTTGCGGACGAATGCAAGGCTGTCGCTCCAGACGACACGCCCGTTGTTGACGCGTAGCGCCACTAATTCGCCGGACGAATAGGGGACGATGACGGTATTCCCCACCAGGGCCGGACTCGCGCCACCCAGAAGACCGGCAACCTCGGAGACACCTGAATGTGTCCAAAGCTTCTTGCCCGATTCCACGTCGAACGCGACGGTCTGGTTGTCAATGGTGACGACGAAGACGCGGCCGCCGCCAACAGCAGGCCCTGACCGGCTTGGTCCAGGAAGACTACCTCGCCACAATTCGGTACCGTTATCGGCACGTACGGCAATGATCTTGCCAAATCCCGTTGACATGAAAACGCGTCCGTCCGCATAAGCAATACCACCGCCAAAACTTTCTTCGTCCTCTTCAGGAATTTTGGGGTCGTACGTCCAAATCTGCTTGCCCGATGCGGCCTCGAACGCAATAAGCTCGAACTCTACATCCAAGGTGAAGACAAAGCCGTCGCCGATGATTGGCCGCGATACCAAACGCCGCTCGTCGCTTGTACCCTCCCCAATGGTTTGCTGCCAAGCCTCTTCCACGTCGACAGAAACCTTCAAATGGTGCATGGCATGACGTGCGTTGCCGCCTGCCTGAGACCAGTTGGCATTCTCAACAGGTGGCGGCAGGATGACGCGCAGGTCTGCAACGCGGGGATCCGGTTCGAGCGCCAGCTCATTGATGATCACAGGGATACGTTGGCCTGGCAGAGGGACTTCCTTACGGCCGGTCATCTCGTCGACCCAATCCGTGATGCCACATCCGCCCATCAGCACGGCAAGCGCTATCGTGGTCCACACAAGGCGGTGGCCGACGGCACACTTTCTGCCGAGACCGGCTCGAATCACCGGTCAGTCGCCCAAAATTTGCAGGATTTCCGTAGCTCGCGCCCGTGCGCCCGGCGGCGCCAACAGGTCGTCCGCCAGCTTCCGGAATTCCGTCTTCGCCAATTCCCGATCTCCCGTCCTTAGCGCCAAAGCACCGGAGAGTTCGCGCGCGGAATGACGCCAGACTGCGTTATCCGCGAGAAGAGGCGTTAACCGCGCCCGCATCGATTCCGGATCGCCGCCATCAATC
This sequence comes from uncultured Alphaproteobacteria bacterium, assembly GCA_964012455.1. Classification (GTDB taxonomy): domain Bacteria; phylum Pseudomonadota; class Alphaproteobacteria; order UBA8366; family UBA8366; genus UBA6544. The sequence continues at coordinate 650 of CAXGSZ010000205.1, read as the reverse complement.
GCGTGCATGATGGCCAGCAGCGTTGCAAGGTCGCTATACAGGTCGTCTACTGCAGAGTCTGTTGCAATTCCTTCAAATATCTGAATGGCGCCATCGATATCACCTGAAATCTTAAGCGCATCCGCGGCACGGAACCGGGCGAACAGGGCATAACCGTCAGCAGCCTCGTCTGACAGCGCCTGGAAAACAGCTGCAGCCTCTGCGGGCTTACCTCTCGCTGCCAGTGCGGTGGCTTCGACAAATCGGTCGCTGTCCGCTTCTTGTCGCTGCATGGAATACTCGCGCCAGCCAACGGATCCGCTCACGCCCAGCACAATGGCAACGATGCCGGCGATAATATAGCCGCCGTAATCCTTCCAAAACTTGTGGAGCCGGTCGCGACGAACTTCTTCATCGATTTCCTGGAAGATGTCGCCCACGCTTCCTCTCTACCATTTCGGTGAACCCGGCCGATGCCGACGCCGCGCGTAATCTATCGATACCCCCACAAGCATGCAAATCCAAGTCGCAGAAATCCTTATGCTACCTGCGCGCTTGAACCTGTTTCTTCAATGCGCAACAATGCATTTAATATGGGCGGGTATTCAGACCTCCGCCGTATTGACTGACGAGATAACGACGAACGACGAGGCGTATGGAGGAAATTCGGG
>CAXGSZ010000204.1:0-5400 GCA_964012455.1 uncultured Alphaproteobacteria bacterium | reverse complement strand
TTTTAAGTATAGTAGAGCTTAAGCCCTCCCATGATATTTTTTAGCGCTCACAATAAGCGAGTGCTAAGCGGGCAAGTAATTCACAAAACCAAGAACTTCAAGAGGGAATGTGAAGTTTTTTTTGCCCGCTAACTCCGGCGTGTCGTGGCTGGTTCTACCGTCACGGCCGAGTATTCCAGCTTGCCGCGACACGTGCAGTATTCCCGAGCATCAGCGGATCAGTGGAGTAAATGTTAACATTCTCAGCAAATATCAAGCGCAACGCGAAGCGTTAACGCAAAAATATCGTGGCTAAAATGCAAGTTCGCCAAGCGCAAACGGCGACGACACCAGGGGTGTCGACCACCTGGCTATGATTTCCTCGTATATCGAGCGGACTATCGTGTTCTACGCCGGAATTCTAGACATGACGGGGACCCGCATTGTCCAGAACCGAGATGCGCCGACCTCGACGCATATCTTTCGCGATATGGGTGGCGGGAGCCTCATGGCATACCTCGATTACCCGGAACGCGGGGATGCGCAAGCGGTTCGTGGTATCGGCACTATGCAACATGTTGCTCTACAGGGCACATTAGAGCAATAGGCGGCTGTCATCTAAAGCCTAAAAGCAAACGGAATCTAACACTCGATCTACGGCAATGAGTACGCGGGATCCGTCTTTTTTTTTGCGAACCCGACAATATCCACCTCGAAGTTCGCACATAATATACGCGCGAGGCTTAGCGCGACGATCCTAATGCTGCAGAGGCAGGGCTGAGTACCAAGCATCGAAGGCGCACACGACGCCCGCCAATGCATCCCATCCTGACGTGTGACCAATCGCGTCAAGACCGTGGATGCACGACCTCAAAGAATTGGCATCGCCAGTAACTACAGAATCTATCACCCGGTGAAGCGCGGCCGAGCCCATTCCTTCCGCGGCCGCAGCTAGGTGCGCTGCCATAATGGGGTTGTCCATATCATCAACGACTGGTCGCAGCAGCGACCAAAGACGATCGCGCATATCAGTGGCACCCAAAACCGTCAGTGCGAGCATCACACCACCGACAAAATCCGATCCGGACGGCGTTAACCCCGGTCCAAGCCCGACGAAATATCCCAATGACGACAGGTTAGGCTCGGATGAAGTGGAGCCATATCGCAAGCCGGCAATACACCAGTCCCGCAGACATCTAACCGGCGCCGCAGCGGCAAAACCAATGCGCTCCTCTTTGACTGGGCGATACGCAGGATCAGCAAATCGGATCAATCCGCCTTGCTCAACATTACTGCGTGAAATCCGCGCTAATTCGCGAAGCCCCTCAGACACACAAAGGCGAGAAACAGGTTTAGGAAAATCAGGCGGCGTCCAAATTTCATAACCAGCCATCGTAAAGGAGAGGCGTCCCGCGACGTGGAAAGCATACCGAGAGAAACGCACTCGGGCACCTACACGGATACCAGCAGCCGCCCAGGAGACAGTTCTTGGGGCACCCACCAGAATATTGAGCGGTGACGCGCCGAGGTCGTCTCGCGCGACACAAGCAATCTCTCCCATCGTCTCTACATAGAAGCTCCCGTCGAAAACAGCGATGACGTGCCCTTCACCGATTCGCTCGACGTTTCTACGCGCAACAGCTCCGATTAGAGACACTGGAAATTCGAAACCAAGACTAACCCGACTCGGTTGAACGAGAGGCTTTTCTTTTATGGGACACCTCATCATCCGGATAGCAAACAGGCCAACGCGAGTTCCGCAGCGTCAGCGTTGGACGGGGCGACGAGCACACCGGCGGCATCGAGCCTACGTTCCTGCGCAGCCCGCCCTTGGGGGTCACTGTCCGTTCCAGTGACGGAAGCAACAACCACCGGACGATCTGATTGGTCCGTGGCCTCTACAATGCGTGCAATATGCCCTGACGGGTCTTCATGCGCGCCAAAACCAATGACTACATCCAAGAGCACAACGCCGAGCATCTTATCGTTCAGGGCATCGGCCAGAGGGCTATCTCGAACTGAGGGATCGATCATGGGATGCGGCCGCCCGCGCGTAAATTCATCCGATCCGAGATCAATCATCACATGACCATCATGACCATTTACCCACCGCGCGCCACCCGGTATCGGCGCATTCGATGAGACGGCCTCACCGGCCGCCAGAAATACATACTGGGCCTCGGCGGCCAGCGTCCCGCCTGCGAATAGGCCTCGAACACCTGTCCGTTGCGGTGGAACGGACTGCGCCTCATTAGTAGTGTTCCATTCCGGAAAGTACGCGTTTAAACTTGCAGACATTGCCGCCGCTTTCAACGTATCGACCTTGCGAATCTCCACGGGAGCATCGAATTCACCGCCACCGATGAGACACACAGTGACCTCTTTCCTGCTCTTTGAGAGGCGATCCATGACTTTCGTCGCAACTTCGGGAGCCGGTGGTTTAGAGATCAGCACGATATGACGCGTGGCGTCATCCGCCTCAAGCAGTTCCAGGGCCGCTAGCGTTGATGCGCCCTCGATGGCCGACGACAAATCGCGTCCGCCGACACCGATTGCGTGCGAGATGCCACCTCCGGCACGCGCCACGAGGCTCGACACCTCCTGGATTCCGGTTCCCGACGCCCCAACGATGCCAACATCACCGCGCGGCACCTCATTCGCAAAACCGATGGGAACACCAGAAACGATGGCAGTCCCGCAATCCGGCCCCATGACAAGGAGCCCGCGTTCGGCCGCTATCGCCTTCAGAGCCCGCTCTTCAACGAGGGACACATTGTCACTGAATATCATGACGTTAAGATCGCGGTACAAAGCCTTGCGCGCCTCAGCCCCGGCAAAATCTCCTGGTACCGATATTAGGGCCAGATTCGCTCCCGCGAGCTTCGGCAAAGCCGTGCGGAGGGATTTGGGTTGCCACGTCGCCGCATCGGACGAGCTTGTCCGCGGCTGGAAGAGCAGATCGGATGCGGTCGCCAAAGCAACTTGAGCCAACGCTTCATCCTCGGCGCGTATCCCGAAAACGAGATCACCACCTGTCGCGGCCTCACCTTGCGCGTCGAGAAGACCCGCCGCCGCCATAATCTCCTTGTTCGCCGGAGTCCCCATCATCAAAGCGGCTTCCTCTACACCAGGCAATCCTGCAATAGTTTGAGATATCCGCATCAACGCGACCGAGTCGAGGAAGAACCCCTCCCGCACCTGAGTAACCATTTTGCTCATGCTATTCCCAAGCGAACCGCAAGTGCCCGAACCGCTTGCTCAAAACAGGCCAGCGGCGCGCGCACAACACCCGCACCAACCTGACCAACGCCCGGATCCTTGTGAGCAATTCCAGTGTTGATAGTCGGTGCCAGTCCGGTCTCAACCACATACCTCACATCGATACCGGTCGGCACACCTCGGTAATCCAGCGACGGAATTGTCCATTCCGGATTCTCAGTATGAACAATTTCCGCCATCGCGTGTGTCGTAGCGGCCGCTTCAGTCGCTGTGCCGGCACCGACAAAACCGGCAACCGCGGGTGATGCCGCCATTGCAAACCCACCCAGACCGATGGTCTCCACTATAGTTGAATCTCCCATGTCGGGATTTGCGTCATCAGAAGTAAACCCGGGAAAATACAATCCCTCCGGCATCTCGACAGGGGCCGTGAACCACTGATCGCCCGTCCCGCTGACACGGATGCCGAATTCGGTTCCGTTCCGGCTCATCGCTGTGACAACGCTTGAACCTTCAATATCGCGGACTGGATCCATGATCGACTTTCCCATTGCCATTGCGATATTCAAGAAAAACTGATCATTGCCCCCGATGAATGCGAGTGCACGGGACAACGCATCGTTATCGTCGGATGTCGCAGCGAATGCCGGCGCGAGCGCCCGCAGCGTCAAGCTGGAGCAAGCGACATTTCGTTGATGCATCTCGTCACCCATGGTTAGACCGCGCGCTATCAGATCCTTTAGTGCCAAACCGCCAATATGCCGAAGCGCGCGTCCGAACGCCGGCCCAAAGGAACCGCGCAACCATCGTAATCGGTCGAGCACCTCCAGATCATTGCCACCAAACCGCATTACCTTGCCGAGGCCCTCATTTATCGTACAGAAGGCACGGTTCCCAAACGCGCGATTCTCGACCACCATAACCGGCTGACTCATGGAGGTCATTCCCGTCATCGGTCCCACGGCGTCAAAATGATGGTTAGGATGAAATTCGAATGCGCCGGTATCCGCCTGTTCTTCGGCGTCTGCCAGGTTTTCCGCCCAGCCTTCAAAAACCGCGATACCCGTGACCGCGCCGCGCATGGGTCCACACATATCATTCCAGGCAACCGGCGGCCCTGCATGCAAGATCATTCTGTCCTTGAGGCCGTCAATTGCCTCGATCGCGGGGACAACATCAACGAGCGCAGGATCACCCGTCAACATGCGACGGACGGCCACATCATTCGCCTGTGTGATGATGTCCATAGACCGAACCTGACAGCTCTATGTGTCTAGCTTCGCTATGAGGTCTGCCAACTCCGGGTCGCCCCCGGCAGGCGGTGACCAATCGACGTGAACCGTCTCAACCCCACGCGCTACCAGGTCATCGGCAAATCCCCTGAGACCGACATTCACGACCTTGGGCGGTTCGGCTAACAATTTTTTCAAAGCGTTCGAGCTCATTACGATTGGCCCTCCTGCGAAAAACGATAATAATTCACCGGCATTCCTTGGCCATAGGGCAAGACACGTTTCTTTTGTTAAGGAAAATTGGAAGTACGTTTCCTCTCATTCGCAGATCTAAGGCTTGCCTGGTTCGGGCTATCTCGACGCTCCTCGGCAACCGTCTCGTTTGTAACTCATGAGATTGCTGCCGAAAATTGGAATTTTAATTTAACCTCTTCTTTAACCGCATGGACAACACATTGAGGATGGGAGAACCATGCAAATCTTTATGGTCTCGGCCCTATTGTTAATGACCTTCTCCACGCCCGGACGCGCTAAGACTTTGGAACAGCTCATCGGCCGAACACACGGCCCTGTCGCGGAGAAGCAGTCCGAAAAGGCATTTGAAGCCCAACGGCTTTACGCGATCGCGCGAATAGCTCAAGTCCAATACGAACTCGCACAAGCTTATAAGAGATCCGCACGCGATGCCACCGACTTCGAAGGTATTGAGGCAGCCGAAACGTATGTTACGCAAGCATTAGTATGGCATCTCACGGCCGGTGAGAACGGGCAAGAAACCGCACGTACCAAGCTTATTCAGTTAAGTCATTCAAACAATGGTCCCACAGTAGCCAATTCAAATATCCAGGCTGGCACTGGTGCATCTTCTATCAATTTTATGTCTGCAGGGCCGGCTTCCGACACCCCGCTCAATTCCATCGCATCACTCGAATAGCACCCCTCACGTTATGAGACATTTTGTCTATTCTTT
>CAXGSZ010000203.1:0-5401 GCA_964012455.1 uncultured Alphaproteobacteria bacterium | reverse complement strand
CTTTCCGCGCTGATGCTGGCCGAGCTCGCCTCGGCGGCCGGTCTGCCGGACGGCGTGCTGAACGTCGTTCCCGGTTTCGGCGAGGATGCTGGCGAGGCGCTCGGACGGCACCCGGACGTGGACTGCGTCGTCTTCACCGGCTCGACCGCGGTCGGCAAGATGCTCGCCGGGCAAGCCGCGGCGAACATGAAACGCGTTTCCTGCGAGCTCGGCGGCCACGCACCTTTCATGGTCTTCGAGGACGCCAACCCGGTCCACGCTGCCAAGGGAGCGCAGCTTGTCAAATTCCTAAACACGGGCCAAGCCTGCATCAGTCCGAACCGGATATACGTAGCCGAAAATCTAGTCGACGACTTTGTCGGCACCCTGGAGGAGCGCGTCTCCAAAATGAAGGCGGGAAGCGGCTTCCAAGAAGGTGTTACGATAGGACCGCTGGTGAATGAGGACGCAGTCGCCAAGGTCGAGACCCAGGTCGAGGACGCCAAGGCGAACGGTGCGGAAGTCGTCTGTGGCGGCGAACGCTTGACCGACGGCGATCTCTGGCGAGGCCATTTTTTCGCCCCGACCGTGCTCAACGGCATCACGCCGGAGATGCGCATCTACCGTGAGGAAACCTTCGGTCCTGTCGCGCCAGTAATTCCCTTCAACGACGAGCGAGAGGCCTTAGCTCTCGCCAATGACACCCACTACGGCCTCGCGGCCTACGTCTACACGCGGGACATGGCGCGCGCCATGCGGATGTTCGAAGGCCTCAATTTCGGGATTATTGGAATCAACGATATCAATCCGGCTTCCGCCGCAGCACCTTTTGGCGGCATGAAGGATAGCGGTCTCGGCCGCGAAGGTAGCCGCGAAGGCATTGTCGAGTATCTCGAGACTAAGGTCGGCGGCTTCTCGATTTAGACGAGACCTGCCGCTTCCTCATCTATCGGGAAGCGGCTGGCTTCAAAACGCTAGAAGACGTGCTTGCCGTCTAAAGCAATGTAGAATTGGCGGGGCCGATTATGAATGAGCTCGAACACGGCCAAACCCTTGGCTTCGAGCTACTCCCTCACATGGAGGGCGAATTGCTTATAGCCTCAAGGCTGACGGTTACGAATTTCTACTTCATGTACCCATCCTGCCAGAGACTGTGTGGAACCGGAACCGAATTATTCGGTGGGAAGTGCGTCTCTCAACAGGCTGCTGAAGACGATCATCTGCGGGCTCGTGGTGCCGCGATATACACGTAAGATTGTTCGCAGCTGCCCGGCCATCGCTGCATCAAAAGGGGGCGGCCCTGAAACAAGACCCTCGGTCAACGCAGGCCCAATCGCGTCTATAGGTCCACGATTTTACGACAGGCATCGACGATATTCGGACGAATGAATAGAGGTTGCAATTCGATGGCGACATGCGCGACATAGGCCGGCCAGTGCACCAAAAGTCGATAAAGACCGGGTACGAAGGTCGTGCCGCCCATATTGACGATAAAGAGGTACAACACGTCCCGTCCATTGTCCTCAAGCAATTGCGCATTCGGGCTATCGGGGAGTGCAGCCGGCGGCACGGGGGGATCCCAATCGCCGCCGGGGCGGAGCGCAGGCCGATCCGCCGACGGCGCCGCATCGAGCAGGTATCGCATCGCACCCGCCGTCGCCATGTTGACAGGGCTGGCGCGCGAGAAAGTTTCATAAATCGCGTGAAGCGACAATTCGCCCGCCCTGTCGAAGCCTCGCGCGGAATCGTCGGTAGCGCGGGCAATTCGAGCCCCCGTGTTGCCGCCCAAGCGGCCTCCAGAAACCGGCCATTTGTAAAGACCGGGCGAACGGCATCCCAAAGCCATTCGAGACAGCCCGTCAGCGTTGCCAACTGCCTTTGCAGGAAGGAGACGTATGGCACGGCGCCGAAATGCCGGATCTCCTGGTATATTTCCGCAATGCGACCGATCGCCTGGTCTTCCGGGAGGTCGCCGAACGCGGTCATAGACGCGCCTTCAGAAAAACCGTTGCACCTGGCGCACTCAGCGGACGGCTGAAAAAAAATAAACTTGGGCCTGATCGCAGCGAAGGCCGCGTAGGAACTCAACTTATGCCGAGGTCTTGGCACCCTCCACGATAACGGTCAGCTCGATATCCTTCACAAGATCAATCGTCGCCCGCACGATGGCGGTATCGTTACGATCATCGGCACGTCCCGCACGCGCCAACGCCTGCTTCAACCGGTCGCAAAAAGCGCCCTGTTCGGCAAGCCGGTGGGAGAATCACGGAGTGCCGTAACCGCCGGATCGGGCGCTGTGACTTCCTGTATCGTTATCAGGAAGCCGTTTCTGCCGGCCCACTCGATGCCACCACCGTGCAAATCCAGTTCACGGCGGCCCGCGGACACGAGCGCGTGTTGATCCACGAAATCTAGATATCCATCTGCGAGCGATCGCCGAAGCAAATCGCCGATATCCACGGCATTCAAATCAAACCAGTTTGATAGCAGCGCTTCACGACGGCGGTTCGGCAAGAGTTGATCTGCAGCGGCGCGTGTCGCACCACCGGCCGAAAGAGGTTTCAATCTCCAAAGGCATTTCACTCAACCGCGCAGGACGGTAAGCTCAATGAAACGACGGTTCCCCGGTGGAACCATTTAAGAAGCGGAGTCAATTGTGACCGGAGGCAAAATTCTCGTTACCGGCGGCGCCGGCTTCATCGGCTCCCACTACGTACGCAGCATTGTGGCGAAGGGCGGCGAAGTGGTCACGTTGGATGCGCTTACATATGCGGGTAATCTTGCGAACCTCGACACGGTCCAAGATGCCCCCAATCATCATTTTGTTGCCGGAAACATCGCCGACCGAGACTTGGTTGCGCGACTATTCGCAGAGCATCGCCCAACGGCCATCGTCAATTTCGCGGCTGAGTCCCATGTCGACAGATCCATCGACGGGCCTGAAGTCTTCATCGACAGCAATATAGTCGGCGTTTTCATCTTGCTTGAAGCGTGCCGGAAATACCTGAGAAATCGCCAGGATGCCGGCACTTTCCGCTTCCTTCACGTCTCGACCGACGAAGTTTATGGCCCAATTGAACAAGACGCGGCGACGGAAGACGAAAGATACGACCCCAGTTCACCCTATGCGGCATCTAAAGCCGCCGCCGATCATCTTGTCCGCGCTTGGAACCGTACTTACGGCGTCCCCACAAACATCACCAATTGCACCAATAACTACGGCCCGTACCAGTTCCCGGAGAAACTGATCCCGCTAACCATCTCGAAAGCGCTGCAATGCGAAAGCCTCCCGCTTTACGGAGATGGCCTGCAGGAGCGGGACTGGTTGCATGTTGAGGATCATTGCCGCGCGCTCGACGCGGTGCTTTCCAGGGGGACGGTCGGTCAGACGTATAATATCGCGAGCGGCGAGACGCGAAGCAATCGCGCTGTAGTCGAAGAAATCTGTGCGTCTCTCGATCGCTTACACCCAAGGGTGGGCGGAGCGCCATACCACACACTCATCGAGAATGTCGCCGACCGACCCGGTCACGACCGCCGATATGCGCTCGACGGATCCAAGGTGCGCGCGGAAGTTGGCTGGGCACCGGAGATTGCGTTTTCCAATGGACTGACCGATACGGTCTCCTGGTATCTGGAGAATGATCGTTGGATAGAGGCATCCCGCTGGCGATATGACGGGTCACGGCTCGGTGCGATGGCGCAGGGGGGTAGCTGATGCCGAAGGGCATTACACTCGCCGGTGGGCACGGCACCCGTCTCTATCCCGCAACACGGACGGTCGGAAAGCGGTTTCGCATGTCGTTTTCATACGCTGAGCAAGCCTAATCAAACGGCGTAGCCGAGGCCTATTTGATCAGAAGCCGTTTCATAGGCAGCACGGCGTCCCCCTCATCCTTGGCGACAATATCTTCTATGGTTCATTGCTCAGTGACCGGTTGCACTCGGTCGGCGCCCGCGAACATGGTGCGACAGAGTTCGCCTATCCGGTTAACGGTCCCGAAAGTTACGGGGTTATGATATTGGACAATTCGGGTAAGCCATTGGCGATTGTGGAGAGACCGAAGCGCCCGCAGATTAATCTGGCCGTAACGGAACTCTATTTTTGCGACGGTACGGTAATCGATCGCGCACGCGACCTGAGCCCTTCCGCGCGTGCCGAACTGGAAATCTCGGCACGGAACAACGGATACCTTGCCGACGAAGACTTGCACGCCGAGCCGCTCGGCCGTGGATTTGTGTGACCCGACACAGGAACGCATGACGCACTGTTCGACACGTCGAACTACATCGCGACGATCGAGCGGCGCCGGGGTCAAAAGATTGCTTGTATTGAGGGAATAGCTTGGAGGCGAGATTGGATCGACGACGACGCGTTGACCGAACTTGCGCGACCACTATTGAACTGCGGGTATGGCACTTACCTGATGCGCCTCATCAACGGGACTGACCTCCAGTCCTGACCCACGGACGACTTTACTTGGGCGTCAAGCTAATCCCGCTCCAGAACCACGCCGATGCGAAATCCGAAGATCGGGCCCAAAAGCGGGCTGATCATATCGTCGATCTTCAATATCGCCGGCGCAATGACACCTGGCAAAAGAGACCATCGTTTGAACCCGCCGCTCAGCGGATACGCCAAAAAACTGAACTTTCTGAGATCGATAATGCTAAGGTCAGGAAACTCCTGTTCGAAGCGTTTCCGATGATCACCGCGATCGAATAGGAGACTGGGGATGGCCTGATTGGATTGAAACGGGTCCGTCGCAACTTCGGGGGGCTGATCCGCAAGCGGATCAACTTTCATATCGACCGGTTCGTGATGCAGGTATTTGTAGAAGGGGCGTGCAAGTGGTGTCATGCTGGGTTCGATCATGGCCAGCCTGCCACCCGGCCGCAGCACTCTCGTCGCTTCCGCAAAGAAGATAGACGGCCGGGCCAGGTGATGCAGTACGTCGAGCATCGCTATTCCGGCGATGGTCGCATCCGCAAATGGTAGTTCGTGTGCGTCACAACACGCATGTACCCAGGGTGACGGGGCCAGATCGACCGAGATTGCGCCGGGTGCCATATCAAGGAAATTTCCGCTGCCGCCGCCAATTTCCAGAATTGGTCCTTCGGCCGACAAAGACGCCAGCATTGATCGATGGTAACCCGCGTAGACCGCCCGCAGTCCCGACTTGCGGTCCCAGACTTCGCGGTGCTCGCGCAGGCGCGGATCGACACGCGCCACGGCTCAGAAAGCCTTCAATTTACGCCATGCGAAGATCACCATACGCAGCAACAGAAAGCCGTCGCGAAAACGGGAAATCTGCGGCTCACCGTAAGTCCGATCGGCATAGCGAATGGGCACTTCGGTGATCTTAAGGTTGAGCTTCGCCGCCCCGAAAATCAGATCGTAATCACCGAACGGATCGAACTC
>CAXGSZ010000202.1:0-5402 GCA_964012455.1 uncultured Alphaproteobacteria bacterium | reverse complement strand
CGCTTCAAACCGGGCGCGATCCTCTGTTTGATCGAGGTCCAGCGCGACAGATTTTTTGCCGCGATTGTACTGCCAAAAGAAAAGCGACCGTTCGGGATCAGCATGGTCTTCATAGAAAGGGCCGATCCGGCGCGTCGGGCTTCCCTCCGGTGGTTCGATCTTGATGACTTCGGCCCCAAGGCCGGCCAGGGTCAGGCCACAGTACTCTGCTTGCTCGTCCGCCAGCTCGATGACTCGGACACCCGCGAGGATGCCGGGAAGATCGACCTCCTGAACATTATCGACAGCACCGTCATTCGTCGCCATTAAGATTTAATCCGAATTGTAAGTCATTCTGTGAGCGGTCCGAATACCGGCAGGTTGTAGTCGCCGAACTCGTCCTGGCCGTCAGTCCAGCGGAGCGAGAGCTCCATCCCCTCGCTTAAGTCCTCAGGTCCAATCTTGACTGGATACGCCGCGAAGAGCGGCCCTTCATCCAGTTCCAGCACAATCGTGGTGTGGGGCGCCGGATACTCGGGGAAGTAGCTACGATGGAACGTGGTCCATGACAGTATCTTGCCGTGACCTGCCATCAGCGTCCATTCGAATTCGTCTGAGAGGCACCGGTCGCAGGTCGGCCCAGGCGGCCAACGGAACTTGCCGCACTCGGAGCATTTCTGCAGTCGAAATTCCTTGCTCTGCGTGTAGGTCCAGAACTGCTCGGCGTAGGGATCCATGGACCGTATTGGACGCGGCGTCGCCATCACTCAATTCCCCTTCGTGTAGATGATGCTTTTGCACTTGCCGGCAACGTCGTGCACGTACTGCGCGACCTCGGCGCCCTGGACCTGACGCTGCCCGATTCCGCCCCGCAACTGGCGCACAAGCTCGGGCTGATGGTTCCAGCTCTGCATGTAACTCTCTGAGAGCATCCCGCCGCTCGTATTGCAGGGCAGCTCGCCGCCGATCTCGATCCGCCCTTCTTGTACGAACGGACCGCCCTCGCCCTCCTTGCAGAAGCCGAAGCCTTCCAGGGACGCAAGCAAGTGGACGCTGAAGCTGTCGTAGGTTGCGAAAACGTCTATGTCTTGTGGCGTAACGCCTGCCATCGGAAAGACCTGCGCCGCCACGTCGCGGTGGGCGGTGTGATAGAAATCCTTCAGGCGCGGCCGCAGCTGCGTGGCGTCGACATTCTCTTCCGACCAACCAAAGCCGCTCACCATGATCGGTGGCTGGCGGCAGTCCTTCGCCATGTCGGCGCGCCGCACGATGATCGCGACGCCTCCGTCATTGATGAGGCAATAGTCGAAAAGTCGCAGCGGCTCAGCGATATAGCGCGCATTGAGATAATCGTCGATTGTTATGGGCTTCTGCATGACCGCGTTCGGATTCATGCAGGCATGCTTGCGGAAAGCCACCGGGATCGCGCCGAGTTGTTCCTCCGTCGTGCCATAGAGCAACTTGTGCCGCTGGAACAGTAGCGCGTATAGCGCGCCTTGCGAGGTCAGGCCCCACGGTGCGTAGTAGAAGTACGAAGTGATGCCGCCTCCGGTCACGCGCGAGCCGCCATAGGCGGTATTCATCGAGCGCTGGGCGTTGCCGTAGACCAGCGCCACGGTAGTACATAGGCCGCAATTGATCGCCATGGTCGCTTCAATGATGCTCTGCGCCGCGTCACCGCCACCGCTCCAGCGCGGGTTCATGCCCCATAGCTCGCAGGCGCGTTCGCTCGACAGGTTCGCGACACACAGCCCGTCAATGTCGTCCTTGTTCAGGCCGGCGTCGTCGAGCGCCCGTTTCAAAGCCCGCGACGCCAGGGTGTAAGAATCGTAACGCGCCTCGCCCTTGGCGACCGCCTTGCCGCCCGCGCCGCGGTAGTCGCTTCCGTAATCCGTCTCGCCAACGCCGACAATCGCCACGCTATCCTTGAGAGGCCCGAGCCGTTCCCGGTCTAAACTGGTCGCCATTAACTGTCTCCTAAATGACACCGCGCTCGCGCAGCGAATGAATTTCTTCGTCGCTCATGCCAAGCAACTCGCCATAGACGTATTGATTGTGTTCCCCATAGGCGGGCGCGCGGCCGTGCACGAATGCGGGCGTGCGCGACATCTTTACCGGATAGCCTTCGTTAGGCACGGCGCCCAGCTCGGGATGTTCGATGACCGGATACATTTGGCGGTGCTGCAGCTGCGGGTCGTACTCGACCCGGTCTTCCGCACTCTGTACCGACGCCGCAATGACACCCGCTTCCTGGCACAGGCGCATGATGGCGTATCGCCGCCGCGGACGGGTCCAGCGGCCGATGATGTCGTCGAGCGCGTCCTGATGGGCGACCCGAGCCTCGTTGGTGGCGAATTGCGGGTCGAGGGCCAGCGCGGGCTGCTCCATCACGCCACAAAGGGCCTCGAACTGCGCCTGTGTCTCACAGGCGATGAAGACCCACCAGTCCTGGCCGACACGATCCCTGCCGGCGCAACGGTAGGTATTGTGTGGTGCAAGAGCGGGAAAGACAGCGCGGTTGCCCGGCGGAAAACCCGGCCGTCGGGTGGGCCGGCCATTAACCTGATAGTCGAGCAAATAGGTACCGAGCATCGACATCGCCCCTTCCGTCACCGAGTAGTCGATGCGCGCACCCTTGCCGGTCTTCTTCGCTCGTAGCAAGCCCTGGACCAGCGCCAGTCCACCCATCCAGCCGCCCATGACGTCAAGGTACGAAAAGCCCCAACCCGCGGGCGGCTTCCCAGGCAGCCCCGAGGCGAGCGAAAGGCCCGATTGCGCCGCGGCGGTCGGCCCGAAGCTCCGGTACCCCTTCCAGTCGCCGGTGTGCCCGAAGCCCGTCGTGCTCATATAGACGAGCCGAGGGTTGATCTCCTTCATCTTCTCCCAGGTCAGGCCCCAACTTGCCAGCACCCCGCCGCTGAAATTCTCCACCAGCGCGTCGCACTTGCCGATCAGCTGATCGACGAGCTGCAACCCCTCCGGGCTCTTCGTATTGAGGCTGATGGCGAGCTTGCCGTGATGCAGAGTGTTGAAGTACGGCGCGGCATACAGCACCTGCTGTTCCTTGCCGTCGGCGGCCTTCTCCTCGCCCAGCGTATTGAATTGCGGGTCGATGTGGGTCTGCGTGGCGCCGGGCAGGTCAACCGGCTGCGCGTCGTCGCTCATGATGTGCGGCGTGGCGTTGTAGCGGTGACTGTCCCAACCGTCGGCGCGCTCGACATGGATCACCTCCGCCCCGTAATGGGTGAGAAGGCGCGGCGCCCACGGGCCGACGGTTTTCCAACTAAAGTCGAGAACGCGAATACCGCTTAAAACGCCGGTGCGTTTATCCGGTCCTCCGTTCATCGAACCGCTCCCGAATCGCGTAGCGCCGAGATCGATTCGGCTGAGAGCCCCAGATCCTGCGTTAGTATGGGGTCGGTGTTCTCTCCGAGATGCGGGGCGCGCCCGCGAGGCTCAATGCCAAGCGCGTCGCAATCGAATGGGCCGCGTGGATAGGGGATCGCGCGGCCAATCTCCGGATGCTCGATTTCGCGCCAGTAGTCGCGTTGTTGGTAATGCGCGACGTCGTAATTCTCTTCGGCCGCGTGCACCAACCCCCAGGAAATACCGTTTTCCTGCGCCCGGTGAAAGCATTCTTCGCCGTCGCTGGCGGCGATCAGCCGCGCGACCGCATCGCGTATGACGCTGCCCGTACGATATTCTGACATGCGATATGCTTCATCCTGAAATATCGGATCATGCAGTTCACCCGACACGCCCTTCTCGTCCATCCAAGCGAGAAGATAGTTCCAGACCCGCGTGCCGAAATTCTGCATCACCGCGATGATGTATTTGCCATCGGCGGTTGGTAGCTGCAGAGGCGGCAGCCGCTTGGGATTGGCGTGCATGCCTGTATGGCGGTACATTGTTGAGCCATAATACATCCATTGCGGCACGGCGGCCTCCGTCCCCAGGGCGCACGCGTCGTGTATAGAGACATCGACATACTGACCCGCACCCGAGCTTTCGCGATCGAACAGAGCCACTGTAATGCCGTGCAGCACAAAGGCGCAGCCCATATGCCAGGCATGGCGGCCCTGTCCGCCGATAGGTGTCTCCTTCGGATCGGAATAACCTGAGCTCGACATCTGTCCACCCAACGCAAGATGCGCGTGATCGTTCATCGCATAATCGCGCCAGGGACCGTCCTGTCCGAAATCGGTGAGAGAAACATGGATCAACGCTTTGTTCGACTTCAATGACGGGTAGTCGAGACCTAACTCCGTTAGCGTACCGGGCAATGCACTGTCGAGGAACACATCGGCTTGGCTCAACAAATCTCGGATGAGCGGGCCGGAGACCGGACGCGATATATCGATTGCGAGGCTCTCTTTGCCGGTGTTGTACCACCAATAGTCAATACAGCGGTCGGGGTCCGGTTCGTCATCGACAAACGGTCCGCACCAGCGCCCCGGGCTCCCTGCCACGGGTTCTATTTGGATGACGCGGGCGCCGCCATCGCTGAGCATTTTGCCTGCCCATTGATTGCGGCGATCCGCCAATTCAATTACCGTCAGGCCATCGTAGATGCCAGCCATTTACTGTTCCTTCATCCACGGCGGCGCCGCCCAGACGGGGCTCGTCGCTGAGAAATACGTAGACGGTCGCTGGAGCCACACCCAAGACATTGGGCAAGCCGCCATTTAGACCGCAGTGAATGAAGCTATCGCCCTATGCGGACATGGCAATCCGGAAGCGGCGAGTTCATAGCCGATCATACTCACAGTAGCGCTGGCAATTGGACGAGGTGTTAGTGCATATCGACGGCAAGACACATCATCTGTGGCACGCGGTTAAACATGAAGGTGAAGTGCTCGAGGTCTACGCCATGAAACGGCAAAGTCGCACGGCTGCGCTTCGGTTTCTGAGGCGAGCGATGAAGCGGTATGGACAGCCAGGGGTGATCGTTACGGACCGGCCTCAGTCATACCGGTCAGCGATGAATGTGATCGGCAATGCAACTGACCAGGAATGCGGCCGGTGGATCAACAACCGGGCTGGAAGTTCACACCAGCCGTTCAGACGACGAGAAAGAGTAATGGCGAAGTTCCGAGACCTGAAAACACTACAGAAATTCGTCTCCGTTCATGCCTCGATCCACAACCATTTCAACCTCGAGTGCCATCTCAACTGTCGCGACAAATTCGAACAAGACCGAGCCGCCGCCTTGGCCGAACGGCGTCAACTTGCCGCCTGAGTTTTCTCGATTGCAGGCTTTTTTATCCAATTCAACTAGTCTCACAATGCTGCATAGACTTCTTCAATTTGTTGAAATAATAAAGTTCACCATTTAAACACCTTGCAAACCCTCACTGGATTCGGTGTGGGCATTTCATACTGGAAGGTCAAGCACATGAAGCGGCCGTTCCACCTTGCCTGGT
>CAXGSZ010000201.1:0-5408 GCA_964012455.1 uncultured Alphaproteobacteria bacterium | reverse complement strand
TTGGCCAATTCAGCCGTGAAGTTCGGTGATCAAAAAGGATCCCGGATATCGCCGACGCGATTCCGGGAAACGAAGGGCATACCGTGTCGGGAGGGGAGCCGGGCAGATCTGTGGAAACCGGGCACCCTTCATATATTACTGGGCTAATATATTCTTGCCAGGAGAAAGACCGTGGCCGGTTATACGATGGGACAGTTCATTGCCGACGTGAAGGACATACAGGCAGCGCATAGCGACCCCAAGGAAATCCTACAGCGGGTGGCGCCCTTGGCGAAGAAGATCGCCGACGACAAGGCATGGCTTGACGATAGTCACTACCGGGTCGAGCAATCCCAGGGCATCGGTATCACGATTATCCATGAGGAAACGGAAGACCTGCTCGTCGAAACCGTCTGCTGGTCACCCGGCGGGGGTGTCCTACCGCACGATCACAAGACCTGGGGCTGCGTCGTCGGCATCGACGGCGCGGAGAAGAATGTCACTTGGCTGCGCAAAGATGACGGTTCGAAGGAAGGCTACGCCGACCTCGAGAATTTCCACGAGATGGTGATGACCCACGGCGATATCTGCACCCTGCTGCCGGATGACATCCACAGCGTCCACAACGAGGGCGACGTGCCGTCCCTGTCGCTCCACATCTACGGCAAGAGCCTCGCGATTACCGACCGGAACGAATACGACCCGGACGCGAAGGTCGTCCGGCCGTGTCCAAAACGGAAAAGGAATGATTGAGTAGAGGATGGTGTCCCCTTCGTCCTTCGACAGCCTCACGAGGCTCGGGAAGAGACCCTTTTCTTTGATGAGGTAACCAGTGAACCGTCGCCCTTCGACAATCTAAGGACGATGATTTGCCATAAATTGCAACTAAAGGCGTTGTTCTGAGCTTATAGAAAGGCGCCGCCGGGGGAAGATAGAAAAATGGCGAAAGTGGGATTTATCGGGGTCGGCAATATGGGCGGCCCAATGGCACGCAACCTGATCACGGCAGGACACAGCCTTAAGGTCTTTGACCTGTCGGAAGAGGCGGTGAACTTCCTCGTCCAGTCGGGGGCGGAGCGCGCCGCCACGTTGCAGGATGCGGCGAAGGATGTCGACTACGTGGTAACCATGCTGCCGGTCGGCGCGAACGTGCGTGAGGTGTTCCTCGGCGACGGCGTCATCGGCGCGGCGGACCCGGGCACGATCTTCATCGATAGTTCGACTATCGATGTTGAGAGCGCGGTCGCGGTGCACGCGGCGGCGACCGAGGCGGGTTTCCAGATGATCGATGCGCCGGTCTCCGGCGGCACTACAGGTGCGGACGCGGCGACGCTGACTTTTATGTGTGGCGGCGAAAAAGCGGTGTTCGACAAGGCGCGGACAATCCTTGAGGGGATGGGCAAGAACATCGTCTATTGCGGCGGGCCGGGGCAGGGACAGGTCGTCAAGATCTGCAACAACATGATCGCGGGCTCCATCATGTTGGTGACCGCGGAAGCGTTCACGCTCGGCGAGAAGCTCGGTGTGGACCGGGCGGTCCTGCAGGACGTGATCTCCACCTCGAGCGGCAGTTCCTGGGTCGTGCAGCACGGCTGTCCGATGCCGGGGGCAGTATCGGGCTCCGCTGCAAGCGACAAATTCAAGCCGGGATTCATGGCGAAGCTGATGTTGAAGGACCTGCGGCTCTCGCAAGCGGCCTCGCAAATGGCGGCGTCGCCGACGCCGATTGGCGCGGTAGCGACAGCGGCATTCCAGCAGCACGTTAATAACGGTCACGGCGACCTCGATATGAGCAGCATCTGCAAACTGATAGACCCGCAGGTCGAATAGGCCATATCATTGATAGGAGAAATTGCGTGCCCGCAGATACTTGAGCGGGTTTATTCGGTGGGAGCGGGACATGGGTTACGATCTTCAATCCGGACACGTTCGATCTCAGCATGCCGGAAGTCGTCAACGATCTGCCGTCTGGCTCGAAACGCCTGAAGCAGTATGCCGACGGCATGTTAGCGACCATTGTTGCGGGCGCAGTCGTTATGAAGGAAAACGAGCATACTGGCGCGCTGCCGGGCCAATTGCTTCGCGGCCTGCTGGCGCGGTGATAGACGTCACTGTCATTCCAGCCCCCGCGTCCGCGAGGACAGGCTTAGGTGGGAATTCAGCAGGGTAGTTTTGAATTTCCACGGTCCCCGTCTTCGCGGGGATGACGGCTATGGAGCAAGCAAGGAGAGAACCATGAACGATATCGCATTTCCGAAACCGTCGATGACGGCGAAGGACATCTTCAAGGACCAGATCGCGGCGACGAAGGAAGATGCGCCGACACTGTTCAGCCTGAAGGCGCAAATGTTGGATCAGGGCCGCACCGATACCGTGCTGGCGGCAACCGAAGACCTCTCGGTCCGCCTCAAGGTCTATGCATCGGGCGGCGAGAATGGGCTCCATGCCCATGTCGACGAAGATCATGTCTTTGTCATTCTGCAGGGCAGTGCGCGATTCTTCGGTCCTGACGATGAGGAAGTCGATCTTTCTGCCAATCAGGGCATCATGATGCCGAAGGGCATGCTCTACCGGTTCTACGCGACGAGCGAGAACGAATGCCTCGTCATGCTGCGCATCGGTTCGCCGAACTTCCAGAAGCAGGCGAAGCAGGATCGTATCGACCGTAACGGCAATCCAATGGGGGGTGACTCGGAGGCCAATAAAACGGTTCCAGTCGTCTTCAAGGACGGCGTGTTCTTCGGGAATTGAAATTAGGTTTCATCCCGGGGTGTCCGAATGGCGAACCCGGGACTCAGGAGAGGAGGGTGATCGGGACTAACTGGATTCCGGATCGCTTCGCGTCAAGGAATCTATGGAAAGTAGGAGTGCGGTAACGTGACAGGCAGGCTTGCGGGCAAAGTGGCTTTGGTGACGGGCGAGGCGTCCGGGATTGGGGAGGAGAACTCTCGGCCCTGAAGATAGCAGGTGATGCTACGCGGCCAGCGCTTCGCCTTCGATGGTGATGCGATGCATCAGGCGCCGCTCGCCGTGGTAATCATTGACGGCATAGTGCCAGGTTGCGCGATTGTCCCAGAAAGCGATTGACCCGGGGGCCCATTGGAAACGGTAGGTGTGCTCGGGCTTTGCGATGTGGTCGTATAGAATTTTCAGGAACGGCTCTGCTTCAGCGTCGGTCCAACCTTCGATCCCCGTCGTGAAACCCGGATTAACATAGATCGACTTCTTGCCGCTGATGGGATGGGTGATGACGAGCGGGTGAACGGAATCCTGTGTGGCGGCTTCGTTGTTACCAAGCCGGCCGGCAGTATCCTCGTTCTTCTGGACGTAGCGTGCCTGGGGACCGAAAACATGGCGGCTCGAATGAGTCGCCTTCAGACCATCCAGCGTCTTTCTGAAACTGTCTGACAGGGTTTCATATGCGCGGCAGGTGTTGGCGTACATGGTGTCACCGCCATGTTTTGGCGTCTCGCGCGCCAGCAGGATCGAGCCCATTGCCGGCTCCGTGTCGTAAGTGTGGTCCGTGTGCCAGCCGCCGCCAATATTCTTTTTTTGGTCCGGTTCCTTCAGGACCTGAGTGATCTTGGGGTACCCGTCCACGTGGGCGATGAAGCGATTGACGTTGATCGGTGCGAACTTCTCAGCAAACGCCATATGCGCTTCGGGCGATATGTTCTGGTTTCGGAAAAATAGCACGCCGTGCTCGCCGAGCGCATTCCGCAATTCGCCGACCATGTTGTCGGACGGGCTGTCCGCAAGGTCGATGCCATTCACGAAGGCGCCTACGCCGCCGCCTGTCGGTTGGATCATCTCGCTCATATCCATCTCCACGCCGCTTGCCCCTCGGCGCGTTCCCCACATTTGACTGTCGAGAGGAAATGTAGACGGCGAGGCTCGCCGGGGCAATGCGGAGAATAGCCTGATGACGGAACTTTGGAAGCTGTCGGCGACGGAAATCGCGCGCATGATCGAAGCGTGCGACACAACTTGCGAAAAGGTGACGGCGGCTTGCCTTGAGCGCATTGAGGCGCGTGAGGCTGAGGTCGATGCTTGGATGTACCTCGATCCGGAGACGGCTCTTGCCGACGCCCGTGCGATCGATGCACATACCTCCGGCAGATTGGTGCGCGGAGTGCCGATTGGCGTTAAGGACATCATCGATACGAAAGACATGCCGACAGGGCACGGGAGCCCAATTCATACCGAGAATCGGCCGGGCTATGATGCGCCCTGTGTCGCCATGTGTCGCGCCGAGGGTGGACTGATCCTAGGTAAGACGGTGACGTCCGAATTTGCGCATATGACGCCGGGAAAGACCAAGAACCCGCATAATCCGGCACATTCGCCGGCAGGTTCGTCCAGCGGCTCTGGCGCTGCCGTCGCGGATTTCATGGTGCCGGTTGCATATGGCACTCAGACTGGTGGCTCCATCGTCAGGCCAGCCGCCTTCAACGGGTGCATCGGCTACAAACCGAGTTACGGCGATTACAATCCGCTCGGTGTGCATGACAACACACGAAGCGTCGATACGCTCGGCATGCTCAGCCGGACCATGGAAGACCAGGCACTGATGCGCGCCGTGACCATGGGACTGCCCTATCGCCCAATCGTCCCTATGTCCGTATTCGATCTCAGGATTGGCCTTTGTCGGACCCCGCATTGGGCGGAAGCGGACGAGGCGACACAATCTAACGTGGAGGGCGCGGCCTCTCGGCTTTCGGAAGCGGGGGCCAATGTTACAGATTTCGAGCTGCCTCAAGGATTTGACGATCTAGAAGCAGCCTTTGATGTCGTAAGTGCCTTTGAATTCGCGCGCGCATTGGCGTATGAGTGGCACAATCACCGCGACTTGCTGAGCCAGCGGGTAAAGGACGGCCGGCTCGAATTGGGCTGGCGCCTATCTTATGATACCTATCGGCAGGGTCTCGCGACAATCACGGATTATAGGGATCGGTTTTTCGCATCTCTCGACGGCATCGACCTGCTGATCACACCGAGCGCCAATGGCGAGGCGCCAAAGGATCTAACGACAATCGGTCAGGCCCATTTCAACCGGGTTTGGACTGCCATGCATGTGCCAGGTATCAGCCTACCGCTGTTCACGGGGTCGGCCGGACTTCCGATCGGATTGCAGCTGATTGGGCACCTAGGTGGCGACGAACCATTTTTGGATGCCGCGGATGCTGTGTTTCGCGCACTTGGCTAAGGGGAATGCATTGGGCTAACGTTAGAAAAGAATTTTTGAGAGGGACATCAACATGCCGACACTCGTGCCCTTAAAGACGCTCGACCGAACCGTCCAGCCAAAGTCGTCGGCGACCAAGCGTCTTGTGCCTATCAAGCAATCTCTGTCCGAACTGGCCGGACCCGTCTTCGGACACAATGCGGTAAAGAAGATCGACGCCAATT
This sequence comes from uncultured Alphaproteobacteria bacterium, assembly GCA_964012455.1. GTDB lineage: Bacteria > Pseudomonadota > Alphaproteobacteria > UBA8366 > UBA8366 > UBA6544. Next base: position 20 of record CAXGSZ010000201.1, on the reverse strand, counting down.
TGACAAAAAATGCGGCGAAG
>CAXGSZ010000200.1:0-5418 GCA_964012455.1 uncultured Alphaproteobacteria bacterium | reverse complement strand
TTGGGACGCGTTGCAAACGTTGTCCTGTGGGGGAACCGGCTATGGTATTGCGTATGGCGGAGAATATAGTGACGCCAATCAGTTAACCATCTTGGTTGTGTTCCGTAAGTCGGAATACGGCATGTGCTACTTTTATGGAACGCAGCTGTTCATTTCGCCACCGGAGGATGGCCAACATCCGCGACATATGGATCTTATGTGGACGCTATGGAACATCCCCGACGCGACGCTTTCTCAGCGTCCGCAGGAATGGTGGCCACAACTTAACTATTGATGCATCAACTCCACGGGAAGGGACTTTTGGACATCGGATGCAGCGTTCCTTCCTCATAACGCGAGAGGCGAAACGGCTCCAGAAGTGTTGATGCGTCTCCCGTCAATTCTTCGGCAACCAGTTTTCCAACGCCGATCATCTTGAAGCCGTGATTAGAATCGGCGATCACGTAGCAGTTCTCTCGGAATATGTCGAACACCGGAAAACTGTCCGGCGTGAAACATCCAATGCCCCCGGAAGGTTCTTTCTTATATCGCGGGGTTTGTCCTTCGAAGCGCTTCTGGCAATGTGCCAGTGCGGAGCACCACATATGGGCAAAGTCATCGCCCACCACAAAATCCGGTGAATCGACGCCGTACGGATCGACGGCAACTTTGTCCGGAGCCGTCTCCACCACATAAGGCATCGCGCCACCTTGTATACCGCCAAAATGGAAGTCCGGTTTGTAATAGATTCCCCAGGGTTTATCCGTAATTCGGCTTCCATCAACATCGGAAACAAGCGGTGCATCGGTGTCGACATGGATGACGGGCGGCGGTTTACCATCGGCTGTTTGCTGAAAGTCCGGATTGACGCCGAGCGTACCTTCCTGCAACGACCAATAAGTCCACATTGGGATTTCCGAATGGATCTCGCCGTCGGCCCCTTTAATGGAAATTGTGTTTGGTAAGTCAAGCATCTGCCAAAACGAACGAACCCATGGGCCCGCAGCGACGACAACGTAATCGGTGAGGATCGCGCCGCGGTCAGTTTCAACGGCGGCGATCGAGCCTCCCGAAATTTGGAAACTCTTTACCTCGACGCCGCTAAGAATACGCACACCTTCGGCCTCTGCTTTTCCGGCAAGTCCATACACCGCGCGAGTATTGTTGGCGTATCCGCCTTTTTGTTCATGAAGTACCGATGTGATGCCCTGCGCTTGCCAGTCAGGAAACAAGCCTTTCATATAGGAATCGCTGGCCGCTGCACCCTCGACAAACGTCGAGGGATAGCCGATAGCTTTTTGCTCGTCATAGATGGCCGCGATGTCCTCGCGCATCGATTCATGGCTGATCTGCATGTAGCCGACGGGATGATAGCTGAAGGCTTCCGGATCGCTGTCCCATACTGCGACGGAGTGCGCCATGAGTTCGCGCATCGCCGGCTGGTAGTAATTGTTGCGCACCACCCCACATGCAATTCCGGAAGCCCCGGCAGCGATGGATTTCTTGTCGATAACGAGAATATCGGCCCCGGTGCCTTGCCCTTTGAAATTCAGAGCAAGACTAAGATGATAGGCTGTGCTGAGGCCGTGTACACCGGCACCGATGATAACGAACTTACTGTGCTCGGGGAACACCATTCAAGCCTCCCTATTGCTTTGTTTGATGCAGCGCCCGGTTTTATTGTGCCGGCGCAAAGACAATGGAACTGCTGACATGGTCAACGAATTCTTCTCGGTATACGCGCCCTCCCGCTTCAATGATGATATCGGTGAAGCGTAGGCGGCTATCTTCAAAAGCAAGGTGGACTGTCGGCACTCTCTTGGTCAAGACCGGTTTCATCGCAGCCACTTTCTCTTGTAGCTCTGCCTTTGATAGAACGAGGTGACATTCCAGCCCGCCAGCAACTGCGATATTGCAACCAAGATGTTCCCAAACGCGTTCCTTGGTCGGCGTTGGCAATTTGAACGGGTAACGGGAAGCCGCGTTCTCCGTCCAGACGATCTCCTTCAGTTGCAACAATTTGTTGCACGCGGCATACGGGTCAACCTGTTATGCCGCGGATCCGGTGACGATCAGTGCTGCCAGAACGGTGAACACAATCCGGCTGCCGATTCGGCCTTGCCAATGTCGCCGCCTGCTGTCGCTCATATCGCCCCCCGCGGCCATCGCTCCACTCGGGCTAAGGGTCTCCGAACGGATCAGCTATCGCTTCGGTTGGTTCCTCCGGCAAAGGATCGATAAGCCGGGGCTGGCGGCCGGCTTTGAGGCCTTTTTCGATTGCCTGAGCGAGATCGTCATGGCCGCACAAACCAAGCTCGACTGGGCTGCGTGGCCGCAGGCTTGGCATATTACGGTGTGTGCGGTCTCGGACTGCGTTGATGGTCGGCTTGGTCGTGCCAATCAGACGACCAATCTGGGCATCTGATAACTCCGGGTGATGCCGTAATATCCAAGCGATTGCGTCCGGCTTCTCCTGGCGGCGCGACAGAGGTGTGTATCGCGGGCCTTTCGGCCGGGCGACCGGCTGAGGAATATCCGACTTCGCCATTTCCAGGCAGCTGGCAGGGTCGCTTTCGCAACGCGCGATCTCATCGCGGGTCAACTGCCCATTGATCACGGGGTCAATGCCTTGCATGCCGACAGCGACTTCTTCGTCCGCGATTGCCTGAACTTCGAGCTCATGCAGGCCGCAAAAAGTGCCAATCTGCAGGAACGAAAGTCCTGTATTTTCGACCAACCATACTGCCGTCGCCTGCGGCATGAGAGGTTTCGACATAATAATCCTCGATTCCTTACGAATTTTCGGGCACGCGTTGGGTCAGCACGGTGCAATCCCGTTTTCGACTTTAATTAACTCATTTATACCGCACGTTGTCCGAGGTGCAATGCCCATCACCTCATCACTTCTTGGTCACTTTCAGGATAAGTTTTCCAATATGTTCGCTCGTTTCCATCCGTTGGTGCGCTTGTGCCGCATCGGAAAGGTCGAAAGTTGTATCTACAACCGGGCGGAAACGGCCTTCAGAGATAAGCGGCCAGACCGTATCGCGCAGTTCGGCGGCAATTCCGGCCTTTGCCACGTCGGACTGTGCCCTGAGTGTTGAGGCGGTAATCGTTTGTCGCTTCACCATGAAACGGTTCAGTGTAAGCTCTGCTTTTGCGCCGTTGAGAAAAGCAATGATAGCAAGGCGCCCGTCGACCGCGAGACTATCGATGTTTTTCTGGATGTAGTCGCCGCCGACCATGTCCAGAATGACATCGACGCCGCGCTTCTCTGTCGCCGTTCGTATCTCGGCCGCCCAATCGTCTCTTTTGTAGTTGATTGACATATCAGCGCCGAGGTCGTGGCATGCTGCGCATTTCTCATCCGACCCGGCCGTCGCATATACAGTCGCGCCGAAGGCCTTCGCGAGTTGAATAGCGGTTGTCCCAATTCCGCTCGAGCCGCCATGTACGAGAAAGCTTTCCCCAGAAGTTAAATACGCGCGCTGAAAGACATTATGCCATACGGTAAACGCGGTTTCCGGCAGTCCGGCGGCGTCGACGATGGAAACGCCCTTCGGGATTGGGAGGCAATGCGCCGCCGGCGCGATGCAATACTCCGCGTATCCGCCACCCGGAGTGAGTGCGCACACCGATTCTCCAATGCTCAAATCCGTTACGTCCGAGCCCAAAGCTGCGATTTCGCCGGAGACTTCGAGGCCCGGCAGATCCGATTGGCCGGGCGGGGGTGGATAATGTCCGGCGCGTTGAATAGCATCCGGCCGGTTGACCCCCGCGGCCGCAACCCGGATCAAGACATGGCTGGCGCCAGGTGTCGGGATGGAGCGTGTCACCGGTTGCAGGACTTCGGGTCCGCCGTACTCGGATATCTCCATAGCGTTCATCATATCGGGCAAGGGCATTTCAGTCGCTCCCGTCGCAGCATTCAAATGTCTGGAATGGGTTGCAGGTCTAGCTTGACGGGACCACACTTGCAAGCAGCTAGGAACGAAGCGAGAGTAGTTTGGCTATGTCAGAAGATCTGGACGAGCAACCGCGCGCGTTACGACCGAAACCACTTGATCTCGATGTAATGTCGATCGGTGAGTTGAGCGAGTATATCGGAGAATTAGAGAGTGAGATCGAACGCGTTCGTTCGGCGATTGTTGGGAAGGAAGAGCAGAAACTGGCGGCGGACGCCGTGTTCAAACGGTAGTGGACGATACCTGTCCTGTTTTATCGTTAACGAATTGTTAGCACCTTCTCATGTGAATTTAAGGTGATGTGTTTTCCCAAGCGCGTCTGGCGCGGAGTCTATACCCCGGTTCACGCCCATTTCCTCCCTTTGGACTCGGGCCGCTACAGCGCAAGCGGCCCGCTTTTTCGTGTTGAGGATCACCGTGTCTCGGCTAATGTGCCGTCTCAACAGCAACTCCAGGGCAATCGCCATGGTCAAACCTGACCGTTTAAACCCGGACACTTTAGCACTACACGCCGGACAACGACCTGATTCCGCGACTGGTGCTCGTGCGACGCCGATTTATCAGACAACGTCATTTGTATTTGAGGATGCAGATCATGCGGCGGCGTTGTTCAACTTGGAGGTCGCCGGCCATATCTATTCGCGAATTTCCAACCCAACGGTAGCTGTGTTGGAAGAACGGATTGCGGCGCTCGAAGGCGGCGTCGGGGCACTTTGCACGGCGAGCGGCCAGGCGGCCTTGCACATGGCGGTTGCCACGCTGATGGGGTCCGGCGGCCATGTGGTCGCGTCTTCGTCTCTGTATGGTGGTTCGACGAACATGTTCCAGTACACGCTGCCGCGGTTTGGAATTACGACCAGCTTTGTGGATCCACGTGATCACGATGGCATGAAAGCGGCCATACGTTCGGAGACGCGCCTCGTCTTTGGCGAGGTGTTAGGGAATCCGGGACTTGAGGTAATCGATATCGAATCGGTTGCCGACATCGCCCACGCGGCAGGCTTGCCGTTGATGTTGGACGCAACCTTCGCCACTCCGTATTTGTGCAAATCTTTCGAATATGGCGCTGATATTGTTATGCATTCGGCCACGAAATGGCTGGGTGGGCATGGAATTGCGGTTGGTGGCGTATTGGTGGATTCCGGTCAGTTCGACTGGGCTGCAAGCAGCAAGTTTTCGACGTTGACCGAGCCGTATGAGGGCTACCACGGCATAAATTTCATGGAAGAATTCGGACCAGCTGCCTTCATTATGCGTGCGCGGCTCGAAGGTATGCGCGATTTCGGTCCCTGTATGAGCCCAACAAATGCCTTTCATATACTGCAGGGCGTTGAAACCCTGCCGATGCGGATGACGCGTCATGTCGAGAATGCGGAAAAGCTCACCGCATTCTTGTTGGGGCACGAAGCGGTCGTCTGGGTCAACCATCCCAGTCTGACCAATCATCCGGACACGGCCCTGGTGCAGAAGTACT
>CAXGSZ010000199.1:0-5422 GCA_964012455.1 uncultured Alphaproteobacteria bacterium | reverse complement strand
CAAACACATCGTACAGACCGCACTCCTCGCGTTCGGCGATGACAAATCTGCCGACCGAGTCAGTGCCGTCGCCGCCGACTAGAGACCGTTAGAAGAGGCGATGTTCCACACGGCCGTTTGCGATCTTCTGAATATTAAATACCCCCTCCTTCAGGGCGCGATGCAAGGTGGTGGCGGCCCCGATCTGGTTGCCGCTGTCAGCGAGGCCGGCGGCCTCGGTGTGCTGCCGACATTCGGCGGCACCGAAGAGAAGCTCCGCGAGGATATCGAAGCGGTACGTCGCCGCACCGACAAACCGTTCGGCGTGAACATCACGGCGATGGGCCAGGGATTTACTGAATCTCGTGCCAGCATCATCATTGAGAAAGATGTCCCTGTCTGCACGACGGGTCGCGCCGATCCTGGTGAAAAAGCCGTTCGCATGCTGAAGGATGCAGGCGTCAAGGTCGTCTCGGTAATACCGACCGTGGAACTCGCAAAGCGCATGGAGGACGAAGGTGCTGACGCCATCGTCGCTTCCGGAACAGAAGCGGGCGGTCACGTCGGCACCATCGCCACTATGCCCCTCATTCCGATGGTGGTGGACGCCGTTAATGTACCAGTCATCGCAACAGGCGGTATTGGCGACGCGCGCGGGTTCCTCGCCGCATTCTCCCTTGGCGCCCTCGGCGTTCAGATCGGCACACGCTTCATGGCGACGACAGAGAGCGATCTGAATGCATGGGGTCTGGATCAGCTACTCACTATGAAGGAGACGAACACCATCGTCTCCAGAGCAATGACCGGCTCAACGGTGCGCTGTGTGACGACACCGGAACTCATCGCCTACGAAGAGGCGAGGCTCTCCGGTGCGTCAAAGGAGGATTTGGCGGAACTTCGCAAAGCCGTGGTTCGGGGACGCAATACCGACAAGGGCGATAAACGCCAATCCGCGATGGGACAAGTCGGTGGAATGGTAAACGACGTCCGATCGGTCGGCGAATTCATCGAAGACATGATCACGGAAGCGGCGCAACTCGCCGGTACTGTGAAAGGCATCGCCCAGGGTAAGTAAGGTCGGCACCCTTCAACAGGCGAAAGCCAGTATCTAGTCCGTCACCCGGTACTTCTCGACGAACGCTTCATCGACTGTAACGCCGAGGCCTGGTCTGTCCGGAACATTGAGGTGACCATCGACTACGGTAAAGTCTTCGACAGCAAGCTCATGCAGCATCGGATTGGCACCGAGCGAATACTCGACAATGAACCCGGTCGACGCCACGACAATCGTATGCAGACCAGCGGCAAAGGTAAGCGCCCCACCCCAGAGGTGCGGCGCATAGCGCAGCTGATGGGCGCTGGCGATCGCTTCGATCCGCATAGCTTCCGTGACACCGCCGCAGATAGACAGGTCTGGTTGAAAGATATCGCAGGCCCGCAATTCTGCGAGGTCCCGAAAGGCGAAACGCGTGAACTCGCTCTCCCCGGTCGAAATCGGAACGTCCGTCGAGGCCCTGACTTCGGCCATACCGCGCTTGTCGTCAGGAACTACCGGCTCTTCGAGCCAACTGATATTACACTCGGCGACCTCACGACAAAACCGTTTCGCCTCGGCGACGCTGAAAGTGCCGTGGGCGTCGCACATGATGTCGATATCATCCGCGAGCCCGTCTCGCGCTGCCTTAACCCGGGAAACGGAATGCGCCAGCGTACCGTCGCCAGAACCAACACGCATCTTCACCGCCTTGAAGTCACCTCGATCAACGAAGGACTGCAACTCCTCGACAATACCGTCGACGGGCGCCCATCCGCCCGATGCATAGGCCGGGTAATTGTCTTTGCGTTTGCCACCAAGCAACCGCCACACGGGCTGACCAAGCGATTTCCCAAGAATATCCCACAGCGCCATATCGACACCGCTGATTGCAGAGATCAAATGCCCGCGCCGCCCTAACACAGGAAAGACGCGACCACGGTCTATCGCGTAATGCGCCCGGCTACCGTTATACATCACGTCCCAAAGGCGCGAGATATCCCGCGCATCTTCGCCGATCAGAAGCGGTCCCAGCTCATCCTGAACCATCGTGTTCAACGCTGCATTGGTGCCAGCACTGCCAACGGCTGCCTTGGCCTCGCCAAACCCGACGAGACCGCCTTCCGTTTCGATGCGTACGAGCGTGCTGTCAAAAGAACGCGTTTTGCCAAAATCGGAGGTATGCTGCTGCTGCTCTGGTATTGGCACGTGCAGCCAATCGGCATGAACGGATTTGATCTTCATGACAAACTCCTTCTATTCCGCAGCAACACCTGTCGCCTGCAGGATTGGCCGCAGAACCAGGCAAAGTGGCAGGGTCAAGAACACCAGACCTGTAATGACGAACATTGTCACACTGACACTCACCAAATCGCTGAGGATACCGAAACCGAGCGGTGCCGCAATTCCACAGGATGCGCTGATTGTGAAGAAGAGGCCGAACGCGCGTGACTGGCGTTCGCGGTCAACCAGATCGCCAACGGTACCCTGAAGCACCGGCGACGTTCCATTCAGAGCGATACCAAGCAGCGGTAGCACAAAAAATGCGGCCATCCCTTCCGCCAGGATCATCGCGAGAATACCTACAGCCGTTCCAATTTCCGTCAGGACAACCGTCCGAATTATGCCGATGCGCTCGGAAAGGAATCCGCAGGCGAGTTTTCCCCACATACCGCCGATCAGGATAATCGGCACCACCATTCCGGCTGTGCCGGGGTCAACCCCCTTTTCCTGGATCAGCAAAAACGCAGCGAAGGTGAGGAACCCGTTTCGCGTACAATTGTCAACGATCATGATACCGCAAAGGGCCGAGAATCCCATTGGCTCCCGAATTCCCCAGCCCAGCTCTTTCGATTTCTCTCGGTGTTCCGGCGGCGTATCCGGTCGGCCGCCTGCTTCAACCGAGATGAGCGACAACATTACGACAACAGCAGTAAAAAACGCCACGCTGCCAAGCACAATGACAGGTTCCCGCCACTCGATTCCCGTAAAAAGCAAGAGACCAAGGCCGCCCGCGATGCCGCATTTCCCCACATCGCCGGCGAAAGCGTATGTCCCAAGCGCCGCGCGGCGGCCGCTACCCGGATACACGGTCGAAATGATCGAGGAACTCAGTGGATGCTGCGCGGCGCTTCCCATTCCGACGAGGAAAAGCAGGATAAGTAGGCCGAAAAAACTGTGTGAATACCCGAGTGCTACAAAAGCCAATCCCGCAATCGCGGTACCAATAACCAGCAAACTGCGCTCACCAAGGCGCTCCGCAAGCAATCCAGCCGGCAATTGAAAAATTGCAAGCCCTGCCCGATGTGCCCCGCGGACTAGACCAACTTCCGTTAGCGACAGGCCAAAACTCTGCTGCAGCGCTGGCAGCAGCACATACATTATGTCGGATATCCCGTCATGAATGGCGTGGACGCCGCAACAGGTCGCCAGGGTCTTGCGAGGCTTGGTCAGAATCATCGATTGCTCGAAATTGGGCTACACCATCGATTTAGCGCAAATACCCGCTTCGCGCCATAGCTGGCACGCCCTTTGAAAACATCATCTGTCGAGGAACACCAATATCGGCGAGGATGACGAGGAGGATCATTAACATGCTGTTTTTAAGTCATTTATGGCGAAAAGAGACCGCCGTTCTAATGGCGGGTGCGATGGCAATTTTTGCCGCCTCAAGCTTTACCATGCCCAATTTATCAATGTCGGCCGAGAATGCCGCAAATACGCCGGCCGCCTTCCTACTTCGCTGCCGTGCGCGTGGAATCGACACAGAGCGCTGCCGGGAGGGCTTCACCCGCCTTAAACAGCAGCGCGGCCTAGACAGCGCCCGCGCCTTGATGTCGAAATGTCGTTTGACCGGCCGCGACCGGGCGACCTGCCAACGTCTGATCAACGCTTCATTCGCCGCACCGAACTCAAGCAAGGTCAACAGGGTTAAAGCCTATTGCCTCCGCAACAATATCAAGAAAGCGCAGTGTCGCTCGCTCATTGCTGACAAAATCGGCGGCGGCGGAGACCATAGTCAACGGCTCATGGCCCGCTGTAAGACAGTCGGCCTCAATGAGCTTGAATGCAAACGCCGCCTCGATATCGCGAGCAAGCGATTGGGTCGCAAATAGCCAGAGCCTTATTCAGCAGCGTCCTTCGCCGACGACCGCGCCGCAACATACATATCGAGTGCCTGTAGCAGTGTCCGGTCCGTATCCACCGTTTCCCGTGTCTCTGCCGAGATCGCCGTGCGGTCGGCGAGGGCCATCATATCGCCAGCACCCTCATGGAATTTCGGCGTAACTCCAGCCGCGGCAAAGGTGGCGGCGATCTCGTGCATTTCGCCTTCCCAACGGGCCGCATCTAGGGGAATGCGCGGAATCATCTGCTCCATGGCCGCCAGCATCGCTGGCTGACTTTCCGTCAATTCCCTCATGTAGTCCTCAGTGAGGCCCATTGCATGAGCCGTCGTCAATACCGCAGCGTGAAGCGAGAAAGTTCCCTTGGTCGCACTTGCATAGACCATCTTCAGGCCGGAAGCACGCCCGATAAGTTTGCCAGTATCACGGACGACCATGCCGCGACCGTCCAACTGACGGACGATTGCCGTGTCCGGTCCACTGACATAGAGCCGTGTGCCGCCGTTCTCCGTCACGGGATTTTGGCCGATAATGCCACCATCGGTGAAGTGCGCGCCCGCACGTGCAATTTCTGCCCCGACCCTCTCGGCTGTCGCAGGCGCGATGGCGTTGCAGTCGACATAGGACGGCTTCGCGTCCGCAGCCAGCATGGCATCGGCGAAGACCTTCGCCTGCTCCAGAGCATTCTCCGGCGGCAGGATCGACAGCACCAGATCCGACTGACGAGCGACTTCCTCAAAAGAGCCAAGGTCCTCTATCTCTGCCTTCGCCGCGAGTCCTCGGGTCCGTTCACTACGGTCGGTAAGATTCGTGACCACACGGAAACCATTTTTGCGAAACGCAATGGCGCAGCCGTGCCCCATATCTCCCGGCATCAGGATGGCGATTGTTTGAACGGCCATATTGGGTCCCTTCGAATTCCTAGATGTCGTTCCGGCGCAGATAGTCGAGCACGTTATCGAGTGCCTCGACATCCCCGAATTTGGCATCGATGTCGAAGAGGTTCCATTCGACCGCTCCCGGTATACGGTCGCCAACGCATTCTTTCACGACAATCGGCCGGAAACCTTCGGCGATGGCGTCCTCCGTCGAATGGCGAACACAGGCACAAGTAGTCACACCTGTGACAATCACGGTGTCAACACCGATCGATTGAAGATAGCTCGACAAATTGGTCCCGTGGAAGGCACTAGCCTTTTTTTTGACAATCACCTGTTCGGTCGGCAGCGGTGCGATCCGGTCGTCGATCTCAACCGCTTCAGAGCCAAGCTTCAGCTCTTCCACA
>CAXGSZ010000198.1:0-5434 GCA_964012455.1 uncultured Alphaproteobacteria bacterium | reverse complement strand
CACCGCGGAACCAGCAACCGCGATCAGGAATAATGCGGACATCGTCCGGCGTAGGCCATAACGGTCCAGCACCACGCCGACAGGTAGTTGCGCCGCCGCGAAAACCAAGAAGAATACGCCGGTCACGAAACCCATGTCTTCTGGCCGGATGGCCAGTTCGCGCATCAATTCCGACGCGATCACTGCGTTCGAGACGCGGTAGAACTGGCTGGCGAGAAATCCCGCACAAAGCACTGCGTAAATGCCATTGGCCTGGTTTGCGAAATTTTGCCAATCGGGCGGGTCCGTGCGGGTCGATGTGAGTGTCATTCTTGGGATATTGCTGCCTGCGGAGGAGCGGCAAGGCTCTGATCACGATCAAGTAATCGTAAGTGGCTTGAGAGTTTTGTTGATCCGGAATGGGTCGCTTGGTTTGGCTTTGGTTCGTGTTCAGGTGAGAATTTTTTGATTTCGCGTGAGATATTCGGACACTCGCACTTTGCGGATCTCGTGATATGTTCCCTCTCAAATGGTTTGTAACGGAGAATCGCAGTGAACGGTCTTAATGTCTCCGGCAAGGACGGGGAAGTAAAATCATCAACCTATGTGCCGAGCCTTCAGCTGACAGCTGGGCAGCCGGCGCCGGTGGCCGCGAACGGCGGCCTCTCTTACTACTCGTTCGACAAGGACGGCGACGCTGGTACGGGTGCGGCGTTGGAGGCAGCGTTAGCTGAGCTCGATAACGAGGAGCGGGCGAAGGTCGTCGAGTTGATCGAAAGTGGACCGACCGGTCCGATTGAAACCAAATGGGGCGTCGGCTTCCGAAATTACGATGAGTGCCTCGCGTATATCCGTGAACAGGGGATTGAGGCGCCGGAAGGCGGGCTTGCCTTACCGCTCCCGTATACAATTTGCGAGCGGCCGACCTATTCAGTCGTGCCGTCCAATGCGATTTGGCATGATCCGGCACGCGTTGACGAAGCTGAACGGCTACGTAAGGCGGAGGAAGACAATCGCCACCTCAATCTTTACTTTCCGCAGGTAATGCGCGATGCGAGGCGGATCGAGGAGTACCATCCCGGTATTTCACCGAGCAGTCCCGAATGCATGGACAAGCTTGGAGTGTCGCTGGCGCACCTCGATTCCGCATGTGAAAACTTTTACGACTCAGCGGAGGTAGAGCAGGTCTTCTATCCTGAGATCGAGAAGCTCTTGCTCGAATTCTTCCCGGGTGCGACGGATGCCCTGGTCTACAATCACGACGTTTTCGACAAGGATTACGCAGGCGACCGTACGGAAGATCAGGACGCGAAGAATCCGGGCGTCAATGCGCGCTACGCAAACCTCGTGCACAACGATCTGAACGACAATAGTGGTCGCGTGCGCTGCCGCGAGTTGTTGACGCAGAATTTGCGGAACTTTGGTCGCCAACAGAATTACACCGAGGCAGAGGCCGACGAGAAGATGTCGCGTCGCTTCATGTCGATCAATCTTGCCAAGCCGATGGAGACTGTTGAGCAGTTTCCATTCGTGCTCTGCGCGTGGCCGTCTTTCGCCGATCAAACCTATATCAACAACTATCGTATCTACGATGACCGTGTCGGTGAGACCACGCGATTTACCTATCGCAAGGATCACGAGTGGTATTGGTTCCCGCGCCAGCAGCCGAATGAAGTCTCGATGCTGAAATGCTACGATAGCGTCACCGATGGTTCGGTCTCACGCTGGTCCTTCCATACCGCATGCGTCGACCCGACGGTTACGCGCGACGCTCCGTGCCGCAAGAACGTGGTCGTTCGGGCCTACATTTTCTTCTAGGAGTATCTGGCGGGAGTTTACGATGTCGAACAGGAAGAAGGTCGTCGTAATCCCCGGGGACGATGCGGCGCCGGAAGCGGTGTACCCGACGGTCGAACTGCTCCGAAGTCTGGAACTGGATATCGATTTCGAGTTTCCGCCGTCTGGCGGGTCGGCCGAAGAAACGCACGGTACCGGATTTCCCAACGAGACAAGGGCCGCAATCGACGCTGCCGACGCGACGCTTTATGGTGCCGGCAGCACATCTTCGGCGGAGATCGTGCGTTATCTTCGGTGGGGCAAAGGGACGTATGCCAATGTCCGTCCGGCACGATGGGTCCCGGGATGCAAGAGCCCGCTCGCGCATCCGGAAAAAGTAGATTTGATGATCCTCCGGGAAAATCTGGAAGACCTCGCTCTGGGAATGGGTGGCGATCTGGAGGAACTGTTTCCTCTCGGTTTGGCAAGCAAGCGCGCGGGCCGTTCTCTGCAGCAGATTGCCCAAGAGTTCGGTGGGGGCAAATACGCACTTAAAGTCATCACCGAAGGCGGTGCGGAGCGGATTGTTCGTTATGCCTTCGAGTTGGCACGCGAACGCCGCGCGGCAGGAAAACGGGGCAAAGTCACCTGCGGCACAAAGCATAATCTCATCCCCGAGCCAGACGGTCTGTTTCGCGAGGTGAGCGCACGCGTGGCGGAAGAGTATCCGGATATAGAGTATGAAAACTGGTTGATCGACGATTTTGCGCGCCGTCTCATTGCGGAACCGGAAGAGATGGATGTCGTGGTCCTGCCGAGCCTCTATGGTGATATCTTTTCGGACGCTGCCGGCGGATTGATTGGAGGCCTCGGCCTCTGCCCGAGTGGCTGTTATGGCGAGGATTACGCGTATTTCGAGCCTATCCATGGGACCGCTCCCGATATTGCCGGGCGGAATATCATCAACCCGACCGCAACCATCCGTACCGCCGGGATGATGTTGCGCCATTTGGGCTATGCGGACACGGCGGATCGTCTGGAATCGGCAATCGATGCTGTTTATGCGGCAGAAGACCGGCTGACGCCCGACCAAGGGGGCAGCGCGACGACGACGGAATTCTGTAACGCCGTCGAGGATCACCTAGTCTAATCCGAAAAGCGTTCTTGTCGGCACTTTCCAATTTGGCGAGCCCAAAGGCTCGAAGAATTTCTCCATCGCTCCCGGCAAACGGTAAATTCAACTCGCATGTTTTGTCCAAAGCTAAATCTTTGATTGCGAAGACCAGGAGAAAATTTTATTCATGGGTGGTTTTAATTTATTATTGAAATAATAATAATTTTTATTTAATTATATATTTTATATTTTGTGACTGTTTATGAAATAATTGTTTTATTTTGACAAAAAAATAAATAAAAAACTAATTTAAATTGAGTATTACTGCCGTTTATATTGTGGGCCCAAGACGGAATTGCGTTGTCTCATGCAGGATGTACTGCGGTGATAAAGTTTTCGGGAGGTCCGAGCCTTTCCTAGTCGTGGGGAATTTAGGAATGCGCTGGCAGCGCCGGTGTCGCTTAACCTGATTATCGTCGATGCGGATGACAGATGGCGATATGTTTGCAACGATCATTAAGATGCGCCACGGCTATATTGTTTACAATCCGTTCGTGCCCGTGATCGCCCTTGCCTGGAATACCGAGCGTGCCGTTATCGACAACGCAATCGATAGCGGTGTGGATTCGATTGTAGCCGGGCCCATTTCCGCGGGCGAGGTGTCCAAACGGATTCTTTCGATCATCAATAACCGTTAACCATTCCTGGTCACCAGTGACTATATCGGCCAGGATCGCCGCTTATCGAAACGGCGCGATCTGAGTGTTTCGCTGATCGACGTGCCGAAAACGCTGCGGGCCAAAGCGATCAACCGCAATGTCGTGATGTCTGACCTGATTGCACAGATCGAAGGCGTTGCGTCGGATATCAATAATCAGCGTCCGGTTTGGCACTCGTATCAGTTTTCCCTGTCGGTCGAATTGATCCTCGGGTCGTTGGATCAGCGAATGTAAGGTCTCGTCTATCGCGGTCACGTCCAGTGGCTTATCGATATGACGCTGGAGATTAGCGACCACATCGTAGTTCGAGTACGCTGGCGAACTTTGTATCAATCGCATGGATGTTATGATTTTAGTCATTAAGAATTGGCGCTCGCCGTCGGCGAAGAATTTGGATCTTCTGAAGTCGCTCTCGAACACGATCCTAACGAGTTACAATCCAGCGAAAAATTCTGCGGACACGGCGTGTGAGATTGCGAGTTTGATTGCTTGGATTTCGGGCAAGCTCGACGCCCCGGCGATATCGGCGTAAATTTCCTATTAAGATTGACCCCCGGTGAGATCACCGCCATTGCAGGACGAGCGCTATGTATACGGTATTCCCAACAGGCACCACGATCTATAAGCCGGAGAAATGCTTCAATGGATACACGTTGTACCCGTCGAAGACTCCCGGTGTCGGTGCCGTCCTAGTGGACATGAATGGCAACATCGTCCGGACATGGCCCAAATTCCTGAGCTTCATGATTAATCTGCTACCGGGCGGGATAATTCTCGGCGGACAGATTGGGCGCGTCTCCAAGGTCTACGATCACAATTGGGGAGCCGACGACGTTGTCCAGGAGACTTGGGACGGCGAGGAGCAATGGCGTTTTGAAAAAGCGGACGAGATCGATCTCGGGGATGGTCTGGCATGGTCCGCGCGCCAGAATCATGATCTCGTGCGTGAAGGTTGTCCCGTTGGCTACTACGTTCCCGGTATGACGCCCATGGCCGAAGGTGGGCGCACTTTGATGCTGAGCTATCGCAGCGGTAATTGGCCGGAAGTGACGCGTGACTATTTGGTTCGTGCGACGCGCATGATCGAGGTGACATGGGGTGGAGAGATCGCTTGGGATTGGATGCCTGCGGAGAATATCGACCAATTCGGCCATTCCGAGGCCGCGCGCAATGCCATGATGCGTCGTTGCCGCGCGTCGCATGGCGTTTTTCAAAACACCTGTTCCTACGTAGGGCCTAACAAGTGGTTCGATAATGGCGACACGCGCTTCGATCCGGAGAACATTATCACGGACGATCGCGGCACCATGCTGTACATCATTTCCAAGAAGACCGGTGGGATCGTTTGGAAGGTTGGACCGGATTATTCGATGGATCCGGCACTGAAGGCGCTAGGTACGATTATCGGACCGCATCATGCGCATATCATTCCGAAGGGAATGCCGGGTGAAGGCAACGTCTTGGTGTTCGACAATGGTGGAGCTGGGGGGTTCGGTGATCCCAATCCCGGTGCGCCGGATGGCACATGGAACGCGCTTCGCGATTGCTCACGCGTATTGGAGTTTAATCCGGTCACTTTGGAACTGGTCTGGGAGTTCACTGCCCTGACCCAGGGGTACCCCTGTGAGGGTGAGGACATGAGCCGGTTCTATAGCCGCTACAAGAGTGCGGCACAGCGTCTGCCGAACGGCAATACGCTGATCACGGAATCCCATTGCGGCCGTATCTTCGAAGTCACGCCCGAATGCGAGGTCGTCTGGGAATACATCAGCCCCCACAACCTCTCTAATACAGAGGGGCTGTTCTTCAGCGATGTATTCCGTGGCTACCGCTATCCTTATGATTG
>CAXGSZ010000197.1:0-5435 GCA_964012455.1 uncultured Alphaproteobacteria bacterium | reverse complement strand
GGTCATGCTGGGCTGTGTGGACGTATGCTGGCGGCAAACCTGAGAAATCGCTCGCGAGTACCGGCCGTGCGTAGGGATTCTCACTTTCCGCCTTGGGAATATAGAGGTCCCTATAGGTTTCTGTCGCGGCCTTGGTAAGACCGGGCGCGGTTGCGTTTTCCTCATAGGATCCGCCGGATTGCTCAAGTCCAGTTCCCGGATAGATCAGCGATTGCGCGGCTATTTTGGGGCCGTTGAGGTCACGAGCCGCGAGGCACGCCGCTGCCGACAGGTTACCGCCGGCGCTGTCGCCGCAGACGGCGATGCGGTTAGGATCAATCCCAAACTCGCCAGCATTCGCGGCAATATGGCAGAGCGTTCCGTAGACGTCATCGAACGCGGCCGGGAACGGATGCTCGGGTGCAAGTCGGTAATCGACACTGACCACTACGGCGCCGGTATCCTGAGACACACCCCAGGCAAATGTATCGGAACTGTCGAGGTCGCCCTTCATAAACCCGCCGCCATGGGAGTAGATGATGCAGGGAGCGGCTTTCGCAACGCTCGCGGGTTTGTAGATCCTCACCGGTACGGATCCGTGCGGCAATGATAGATTATTGTCCTCGACCTTCATGTCGGTCGGATGCGGCTGGGACAGCGCCTCGCTGTAAGCGGTCCAGGCGCGACGCTGCTCGTCGATTGTGTTGGCAGGACCGGCTGCCTCGCGCGCCTCAAGCAATGCCTTCATATCTGGGTGAAGCGTCTTGCCATTGACGATTAGTGCGTCGTTCATGTGTCTACCCTCTTTCCGTTGTTTGCCCGAACCAGATGACAGGCCGTAACAATGATATCGCGAGAAATACAAATAGAAGTGCGCCTGCGGCAGCGAACGTCGATTGAAAAGCCGATTGAAAGGCCTCGGCCTCGCTTGCGCCTGTTGCGCGATGCTGCGCCGCGAGTGAGGAATGTATCCACGTCAGGAATGATGCGGACCCAACGACCCCGACCGTCCGCGTCAACAACGCCAGGCTTCCCGAGACGCCGCGTTCGTTCGCCGGGAGCCCTCCGGTGACGATGCTCATATAGGCAACCTGAAACAGTCCGACTCCGAAACCGGACAGGAGGAGTGGCCCCCCCATGCCAAAAACGCCCGGCGAGTCTCCCCAATTCCCGATTGCGAAGGAACCGGACACAACCACGACGATACCAACGAAGGCCATGCGATTGGCTGCGAACCGGCCAATAAGCCATCCACCGATCGGTGAGACGACCATCGTCGTCGCCGCCGAAAGGGCGAGAACGAAACCACCAATTCCGACGGAAAGCCCCGACAAAACCGAGAGGTAGTATGGGACTAATAGCATGATCGCGAACCAAGTCAGGTTTACGAAAATGTTTGCGAGGTTGAGCACCGTAAAGTCAATGTTTCGAAATACGCCAGGGCGGATAATTGGCGACGGGTGGCTTGTCGCCCGGCGAACATACAGCCATGCAGAACCGGCGGCGAGCACACAGGGTCCGATCAACAAGAGCAGATTCTGCACCGCGTGCTGTAGCTGTGTAATTGTCAACAGAAACGCCGAGAGTGCCATTGCCAGCAGGACCGCGCCCATTGTATCGAAACCCACGGTCGTCGGATTACGCGGTGGATTGGGGAGGATGAAGACGAGAAGCAGCGCGAACAGAGATATCGGGCTGCGGAACCAGAACACGGACGGCCAATCCCAAACGGCGACCAGAAGGCCACCTATTGTCGGGCCGAGCACGCCGCCAACGCTGAACATCATGAGGTAGATCCCAACTGCACGACTGCGCTGAGATTCCGGGAAAAGCGATGTCGCGATTGCCGGGCCGCAACTCAGCACCAACGCCGCGCCGATGCCTTGCATTACCCTGAATGCCAGGAGCCACTCGAATTCCGTGGCGGCCGCACAAAGCAAAAAACTAACCAAACTGACGGCCAGGCCTGCTGTAAAGATACGTTTATGGCCGAACAAATCGCCAAGCTTGCCGAACACCAGCATCAAACTGCAGTAGGTCAAGACGTAGCTGACAATGACCCATCGAATATCGGCAAGCGGAACGCCGAAAGCGCCGGTGATAAAGGGAAACGCAATATTGACCGAACTGTCGAGCGGGCCGATAAGGGTACCCAGGCCGAGGACCAAAAAGCCGAAAACTCTTCGCGCAGATACGGACATTCGACGGGTTCGCCAGAGCTCGTTTTGGAAAGGGGATCGCATAATCCCGATTAAATTGACCAAATTCACAATATATATCGATCGTTCCTCATGGAACGGTAATTGCGCTAGAATTCGTTTATATGCTTGACCCTTCAACCACCACGTCGAGATGATTCGAGAGTAAAATTTGAAAGGGCGAAGATCATGACCGCTGCATTTGATCTGACGGGACAAAGGATTGCGATCACCGGTGCTGCTGGTGGCATTGGAAGCGCGACGGCTAAGCTCGTCGCGGAAATGGGCGCGGAAGTTCTCGTTGCCGACCTTGAAGCGCCGTATGCGCTCGCTGACTACATTGCGTCGAAGGGTCGCGAGTCGTCTGCGACGTCACTGGATGTGACTGATCGCGCGGCGGTTGAAGCATGGGCGGCAAATTGCGGTGCAGTGACCGCGCTCATCGATTGCGCCGCGATTTGCCCCTTTGATGATTGGCACGACGACGGGTGGGACGACGTCGCCACACGCGTCTTCAATATAAACCTGCAGGGGCCGCTTAACCTCACGCGGGTCTTTATGAAGGGTATGATCGACCGCGGCCAAGGGGGGCGGATCGCACTCGTCGGCTCTATTGCCGGCCGTATTGGCGGTGTCGCGGCGGCCCCGCACTACGCGATGGCAAAGGGAGGAATTCACAGCTTTGTACGGTGGGCCTCGCGGCGCGGCGCGCCACACAATGTTCTCATTAACGCTGTTGCGCCGGCACCGGTTGCAACGCCGATGACACAAAGCCAGGAATTCGACGGTGAGCTATTTCCAATGAAACGAATTTCAGAGGCGGAGGAAATAGCGGGGCCACTGGCTTTTTTGGTCTCTCCCGCTGCAAGTTATGTTGCCGGCGCCGTGCTCGACGTCAACGGCGCCATGCACTTCAGCTGATCGGAGCGTACCTATGGAAGATCCCATCGGAAGTCATCCAACGCGGGCGGAACAGCTCGATATATTGGCAACGGTTATCGCCGATAGTGCAGCAGCCGGTGACCGTATCCTTGATTTTGGATGCGGCACGGGTTACGTGGCAAAATTGATCGTCGATAAACGTGCCGACCTGAGTATTGTCGGTGTCGATCTGAAGCCCGATTCATTAGAGCAAGCGAAACAAAATCTGGCGCCGAACGAAGATAGGTTCGAGGGGTATGCGGGAAATTTGGAATCGCTCGATGATATCGGCATACCAGACGGTCCCTATCGCTTCGCGCTGACCGCATTGACCTTTCACGATTTGCCCGACGAGGCGAAAAAGGGTGTCATAGACTTTGCGGTCGAAAGGCTGGCGGCTGACGGGTGCATCTTTGTCTATGATAGATTGCGGTTGACCGAAGCCGCGACCTTTCCGTTGCAGCAGTCAATCTGGCGACGGATTGAACGGGAGTACGGACGCGGCATGCGAACAGCCAAAAACTTTGAGGCGTATGAAGAAGACATTGCGCCGAACAATCGCCCGGCGTGCCTTGCTGACTATTTCGAATGGTTTGGTGCGGCGGGCCTGTCAACGCAGATACTTCACCTACATGGTAATGTAGCGTTAATCGCGGGAGCGATACGGCACTGACGTCCGCAACAACTGAGGGAACGAACATGCCAGATTCAATCAGCAAGTGGAGTACCACGGCGTCAACGGCAGAGATTCTCAAGCGCGTTGAAGCACTGGCGCCGTTGATTGAAGGGCAGGCGACCGCATCGGAAGATCAGGGGCATCTCACCGATCTGATGGTTGAATCGCTGCATGGACAAAAGATGTTCCGTCTGTTGCTTCCCAAGCCCTATGGCGGCGAAGAAGTCACGCCGGCGACGTTCATGCAGGCGATTGAGGCGGTCGCTCAGCTCGATGCAAGTGCCGCTTGGTGTTTGTGTCAGCAGAATGGTTGCTCGATGTCAGCAGCGATTGCCGACCCTGATATCGCAGCTCTTGTCTGGGGAGATGATCCGGCAGGCGCTTTGGCATGGGGACCGGGCAAGGCAACTGCGGTGCCCGTCGAGGGCGGCTACAGTGTGACCTGCGATCTCGCCTTTTGCAGTGGTATGCACAACTCGACATGGTTGGGCGCACATTGTCTCGTGCTTGAAGATGGTGAACCGCGGAAATGGACCGACGGTAGGACCGAAGTTCGCACCATGCTAATTCCAAAGTCCGAGGTCGAAATCAAGCCCATTTGGGACGTTATCGGTTTGCGGGCGACGGGGAGTGACGGCTACGTATTGAAAGATCATTTTGTCCCGGAGGCTCATTCCGTCATGCGCGACAAGGAGGAGGCCCTGACTTACCGGGCGCCGCTGTATCTGTTCCGCCAGACCAACCTTTACGCCACTGGATTTTCAGGCGTCGCGATGGGGATTGCTCGAAGCATGCTTGAGGCCCTAAAGAAATTGAGCATCGATAAGCGGCCACGGCTCGCAAAAACGGTCCTTAAAGAGAATACCGTGGTACAGGCGGAAGTGGCGCTCTCGGAGGCGCGGCTCAATGCGGCGCGCACTTTTCTGATTTCTGAACTCGACGACATCTGGGCGACGGTGCTGGAGACCGGCGAATTGACGGTGGATCAGCGGATGCGCATTCGTCTCGCCACAACCCATGGTATCCACGAGGCGAAAGGTGTCGCGGACGCCGTCTATGATGCGGCCGGCGCGACGGCGGTGTTCCGTTCAAGTCCGTTCGAGCGACGGTACCGTGATATTCGTACCGTCACCCAACAGATGCAGGGCCGTAAGGCGCATTACCAGACAGTCGGCAACTATCTCCTCGGTGGTGAGCCGGATTTATCATCCGTCTGACCATTCACGAAGAATTCACTTAGCGCCGCTTTGACAATCGACGGATACTTCTTTCAAAACCTGTTTTTGGTAGAAAAGTCGTTTGCGACTTTTTTGAAATGTAACGACGATGCGACTGCGTAACCGCTTGCGAAAGTGTCAGATGCGGGTTGGTGTGGATTCGACGCTGCACTGTTGTGACGCACAGCCTGGGTTTGGCAACCCAACGATTGCCCGCTGCGGCGAGAAGGATGTCGAGCTTGCCTAGACGCGAACATTGGCATTCTTCCGGAAGTATCTGCTGTAGGAAGTGATTATAATCACAATGTCTTGATTCTGGGGTTTTCATGGCGCTCGAATCCCGTATGGTCAATTCGCGCCCATGACTCCACCTGAATCCGACCTGTTTGCCAACTCTGCCGCCGATCTTGGGTCGGCGCTGCATGATGTGTTCGGATTTTCCGA
>CAXGSZ010000196.1:0-5442 GCA_964012455.1 uncultured Alphaproteobacteria bacterium | reverse complement strand
AAGCAACCGGTCACCGGTTCAGCATAGTACGACTGGTCGGTATGCCACGTGAGTGCCTTGTTCGAGAGACCGCCCAGCATCTCGCCGGTTTGGCTGCGCATATTCGAAAGGAGGATGACCTCCGGCACTGTCGACAGCCAATGCGGTTCAGCATAGAGACTCGGTTCGCCGACCATCTTTCCAAAAGTCAGCAGGTCAGGCTCCGACATTGCCTGGCGGCGGAAAACCAGCACCCCATGTTGGCGGTAGGCGTTCCGAATGGCCTTTTGGGTCTCCGGGTCTGCCGGCTCCCACAGGGCATGTTCCTTGACTTCGCATGCGAAACTATTGTTTGCGGATACAAACTCCATTTCAACCTCGCAGATGTAATGCAATTGCGCATGACAACGTTGAAAAGGAATTTAGGGCTACCTTGGTATCTGCAAACTCAGACGGATGACACGGTCGTGACTATGCACCGAGCGCTTCAGCCAGTTCCGGGAAACTGTCGACAATGACGTCGTGTTGAGGGTTCGGTTCCGGGTCAGGCGGACCTTCGGCACCCCATTCGTCCGGTCGGCGCACAAAGGCCGTCTTAAATCCGACAGCCTTGGCGGCGTCGAGATCAAAGTTATGACACGCCACCATCAAGCATTCGCCGGCATCGAGCTGCAGAAACCGAGCACATGTCTCATAGGCCTCAGGTAGGATCTTGTATTTGCCGATGGCTTCGCACGAAATCACGGCGTCCCAGGTCAGGCCGTTGCGGCGTGCGGTGTCGATGATGATACGGAAGCTCAGGATAGTGAAGGACGCGCAGATGAATTTCTCTCGCAGTCGGGGCAGCGTTCCCGGGAAATCCTCCCAGCACTGAAAGTCGTGGGCGCGATCCCACCAGATAGCCCGGCGATCCGCTTCCGTGAAGGCGTCTAGACCATGCTCGTCGCAGACCTCGTCGAGGGACATGCGGTGCGAATCGTCGAAATTATATGCGGGCGGCTCGTTCTCACCGAGGCGCAGCATGCGGCTCAGCGATTTGCGTCGCATTTCATTGGCCAAGGCCGCCCAATCCCGCTCGACCTCGTGTTTGGCACCGGTTCCACCTAGCGCTGTGCGGAATCCAGTGTGCCAGTCGAGTATTGTTCCACCCGTATCGAAGGTCAGTGCCTTCACATCATCAAGACCCATGGTCGATGAACTCCAAATATCTGGTTGTCTTTCGCTTGAATGCTTTCACGCAAAACCCGCGGAGACAAGGAACGGTTCCGTGGTTCCTGGTCAGTACAGAGTTATAGATTCGCTTCAAATATGCTCCACAGCACCCTGAATAGGCGATCGCCTTGACCCGGTAACTTGTCGAGATCGAATGCGGTTGGTCTGTCTTGTTGCGTGAGGAGAGCGGTTCGACCTGTTCGCGAAACCCCTCCAGGATTTGAAAAAGTGGCCGCCACCATAAAGCAACAAGACCGTAATCTACTGGCTTGGATTAAAGTTCTATGCTTCTGCCAGCAAATCTGTGAGTTCCGCGTCCGGCATCCTGTGGCTCGCGCGGCTTGGGTGCAGCAGTTAGTGGATAGCGTTCATTTGGCTACCGACTATCCAATGGTCCAGCCGCCGTCGATCAGCAGCGACGCGCCGGTGATCATGGCGGAGGCATCGGACGCGAGAAATACGATCGCGCCCATTAGGTCTTCGACCTGGCCGGTTCTTCCAAGTTTGATCTTGCTCCGCACGGCTTCCCTGAATTCCGTATCTTTGAGCATCTCTTTGGCGAGTGGTGTTTCAATGAAGGTCGGTGCAATGCTGTTCACCCGGATGCCGTTGGGGGCCAACTCCATTGCGAGCGACTTGGTGAGGCCTTCGAGGCCCCATTTCGAAGAGCAATATACCGTCCGCAATGGTCCGCCGACATGGCCCATCTGCGATGAGATATTGATAACGGAGCCCGGTTTCTCCGCCACCAAGAGCCCGTTCGTGATAGCTTGAGCCACGAAATAGGCGGCACGCAGGTTGAGGTCGATTACCGTGTCGAAATCGTCTTCCGTTGTCTCCGCCATCGTCTTGGGGCGGTTGGTGCCGGCATTGTTGATTAGGATATCGAATGGCCCGTTCTCCACGACCGTCCGGCGCATTTCATCCAAGTCGCGGACATCGAGCACCACGGGCTCCGCGCTGCCGCCGTGGGCTTGGATTGCCTCGGCAGCCTCGGTGATTTCGGCCTCGGTCCGCGACATAAGATGCACATGTGCGCCATGCTCGGCGAGCGCTGCGGCCGCGGCCAGTCCGATCCCCCGACCCGCTCCCGTGACCAATGCGCGCCGTCCGTCCAGACGGAACGAAGGCGTCTTCGGCACTTCCATGAATCAGGATGTCCTTTCGCCGCGAATTGTAATGCGATGCATGACCCGGCGTTGGCCATAGTAGTCATTCAATGCCATGTGCTGCACGCAGCGATTGTCCCAAAAAGCGAGTGTGCCGACTTCCCATCGTAGGCGGCAGGTAAATTCGGGGCGTGTCGAATGGTGCCGCAGAAAGTCGAGCAGGGGCTCGCTTTCTTCCTCACTCATCCCAACGATATGCCGGGTAATCCGGTCGTAGCAGATGTAGAGCACCGGTTTGCCGGTCTCTGTATGTGTGCGAACAAGCGGGTGTTCTGCGGGCTCCGCCGGTTTCTCCGGCTCCTTCAGCTTGCCGCGCATGACGGACGAACGGCCTTTTTTCTTGTCATATAAGTTGAATGTGCGGAGCGGTGAAATTGCCGCCTTCAGGCCGTCGGATAGCGTTTCATAGGCGAGATAGAGGTTTGCGAACATTGTATCGCCACCGGCAGCCGGCACTTCCTTGGCGTAAAGCATTGTCCCCATGGCGGGCGTGGGCGTGAACATCTGATCGGTATGCCAGTTGCCGCCAAAGGTATGGGTGTCCTCCGGGTTTTTTACGATTTCAATGATCTCCGGATGATTGGCTAACCCGGGCATGTAGGGGTGAAAATGTGGTTCTCCCCATCGTCTTGCGAGGGCGAGTTGCTGCGCTGGCGTGATGTCTTGATCTCGGAAATAAATCATCCCGTGATCAAGCAGGATATTGTGTATGACGGCGAAGGTTTCATCGTCGACGTCGCGTAAATCTGCGCCGCGAATTTCTGCACCCATGGCGCCTGACAGAGGAACGGCTTCGAGCGTCATTCGGCTGCCTCTGATGTCGTTTCAAGACCGACGACCGGACCGCCTTTGATGGTTATCCGGTGCATGACCCGGCGGTGGTCAGGGTAGTCATCGAGCGCCATGTGGAGTAGGCATCTGTTGTCCCATATGCCGAGACTGCCCGGACGCCAACGCACCCGGCATGTGAATTCTGGCCGGGTAATATGATCCAACAAATAGGAAATCAGGGGGCGGCTTTCTTCCGGCGTCATACCCGCGAAGTGCCGTGTCGTCTGCATCGCATTGAGATAGAGCGCCGGCTTACCGGTTTCCGGATGCACTCGAACCAGGGGATGCGTCGCTAACTCCGCGGGGACATCCTGATCCGGAATTTTATCCGACATACGCCGAGACCGCGTGGCCCGCTTGTCGTATTGATTCACCGTCGAGAGGCAGCCCACCATCTTCTTCATCCCTTCCGACAAGGCTTCGTAGGCCAAAGACAGGCTCGCGAACAGGGTGTCGCCGCCGGCAAGCGGAACTTCCTTGGCATAAAGCATCGTCGCCATCGCCGGTGTCGGAGTGAAGATCTGATCGGTATGCCAATGATCACCAAAGCGGTTTCGTTCTCCAGCTTCTTTGACGATCTCCATTATCTTCGGTTGATCCGGAAGGCCTTTCAAATAGGGGTGCAGATGGATCTCACCCCAGCGTTCCGCAAAGGCAACTTGTTGGTCTGGTGTCAGGTCTTGATCGCGAATACAGATCACACCGTGGTCGAACAGCGCCTGGCGAATGTCGGCGAAACCGGCATCTCCGATCTTGTTCAAATCGATACCGGTAACCTCGGCGCCAATTGATCCTGACAGCGGTGAAATCACGATAGCCATACGCCCGAAAATCCCTGCTTAGACGGTGCCCTCGGTCTTGAGCGCCGCAATGTCATCATTCGACATGCCCAACCAATCGCTGAGA
The DNA here is from genome assembly GCA_964012455.1 of uncultured Alphaproteobacteria bacterium. Lineage (GTDB taxonomy): Bacteria > Pseudomonadota > Alphaproteobacteria > UBA8366 > UBA8366 > UBA6544. Next base: position 1,345 of record CAXGSZ010000196.1, on the reverse strand, counting down.
ACATCCTCGTTATGTTGGCCCAAAAGTGGCGCCGGTTTGACCTTCACATCGTTTCCGCTCATTTGCACAGGCCAGCCGGGCATCTTGACCTTACCGCGCGTCGGATGGTCGACCCATTGGAAAATTCCGCGCGTCTCGAAATCGGGGTTGTCCTGCAGTTCAACCGTGTCGTAAACCGCGCTGCACGGAACACCGGCCCCACCGATGATCTCCATCGCTTCCGCTTTTGTGCGCGCCTGTGTCCAAGGTATCAGCATGGCGTTGATTTCGTCCTTGTTCGCGTACCGGTCGCGCGCGGTTTCGAACCGCGGATCGCCGATCAACTCGGCTTGCCCGATGACCTCAAGCAGCCGGTGCCATTGACGGCTATTGGCGCGGTTGACGTAGATGTACACATAGTCGTTCGAGCCACCGGGCTTGCATGGGAAGAGACCCATCGGTGCGTTTCCACCCGTCACAACACCTTCTCCGGCGCGAGCCGAAGGTTTGCCCGTTTTCATCGTATCGGAGAAGGCAAGACGCGCGTATTGCAGCATTGCATCCTGCATGGCGACGGTCAGGCGCTGGCCTACTCCGGTCTCTTTCTTTTGATAAAGCGCGCCGAGGATGCTGATCGCCATCAACATGCCCGTACCGGTATCGCCAAGTGTTGTGCCCGGCTTCAGGGGGCGGCCGTCGGGCTCGCCGGTGATCGACATGATGCCGCCCGCCGCTTGCCCGATCATATCGAAGGACAGGAACTTCTCGTACGGGCCGCCCTCGGCAAAGCCTTTGACTTGAGCGTAGATAATACCAGGATTGATTGCCTTGACTTCATCGTAGCCAAGGCCGAGCCGTTCGATCACACCCGGTGCGAAGTTCTCGATCATTACATCGGCCTTGGTGATCAGCTGCTTGACCAATGCCAGCCCCTGTTCCGATTTCAGGTCGCAGGTCACGCTCTTCTTGTTCGCGTTGAAAATCAGGAAGTAGTGGGCGTCGGTCACGCCGTCTTCCGAAGCGGCGAGGCGGCCCTGATCGCCCCCTTTCGGATTTTCGAGCTTCACGACCTCAGCGCCGAGCCAAGCCAGTGCTTCGGTGCAGGACGGGCCTGCCTCAAACTGTGTTAGATCAAGAATGCGGACGCCCGACAGCGCCCCCTTGTCGTCCGACGACATCGCCTAATCCTTTTTGCGAATCTATAGGTTGGTTATGAAGGTACGAACCGGAATGAGGATGGCAACATGAAAGTCCTGCAGACGCTGCCGCAGAATGACCTGAATGAAATTCCAAAGGCTGCGAAGGCGGCGGAAGAAGCCGGTTTTGACATGGTATGCACCATGGAAAACCGACACGACCCGTTTCT
>CAXGSZ010000195.1:0-5445 GCA_964012455.1 uncultured Alphaproteobacteria bacterium | reverse complement strand
AAACGCGGAGGGTATTATAGGTTGCCCTGTGTAGTCCAAAGCGTCCTAAAATTTACTGAAACTCAAAATTACAATCGATTGCGATCTAGTTAAGGTCGATTTCCCAAGTGTTACATTAATCGAAACATTAAATGTGCTTAAATTGAGTCTGCCCCATTCGTTTTATAAGGTATTAATGGGTTAACGAAAGCAACAGCGCCCAAATTTACATTTGAATGTGCAGATTCTTGAGGCACTAGCCTAGTTAACAACGCAAAGTCCTAGGATATTTGTCTACGTTGTTCCGATTGCGAAATTACGCCATAGGCAGATATTTGGGAATTTGGCTCGGTTTTCGCTACATAGATAGGATAAATATCTTTTAGCACGGTCCTGCGATGGAATAGTTATTTCATACGGTTATTTGACTGATGAGACCGTAATTGATTTTGTAGAAAAGTTTGTTTATTAACATAATGTTACGAGAAATTTGGTTCTCTCACGTTAAACCCAAAGGGTATTTACAGTCGACGGAGCGGGCACCTTCCATGGTACGCCTGATTTGCTTTTTGGGAGAAGAAATATGACGGCACAGGTATTCATCGACGGCGAACACGGAACGACAGGCCTGCAAATTCGCACCCGTCTTGAAGGGCGGAGTGATGTGGGTCTGATGAGCCTTGCGCAGGAAAACCGGCGCAAACTCGATCTTCGTCGTGAAATGCTGAACGAGGCTGACCTCGTCATTCTCTGCCTGCCGGATGATGCTGCCAGGGAAGCCGTTTCGCTGATCGAAAGGCCGCAGGTTAAGGTTGTAGATGCGAGTACGGCGCATCGTGTCGCAGATGGCTGGATTTATGGAATGCCGGAATACAACAAAAAGCAGCATGGAAAAATTGCCGGTGCCACGCGTGTCAGTAATCCGGGGTGTTACGCCATTGCGGCGATTGGGTTGATGCATCCGCTGGTCGCAGCGGGACTGATGCCTGTCAATTTTCCAGCCACCATCAACGCGATCTCCGGTTATTCCGGAGGTGGTAAATCAATGATTGCGGAGTTCGAGGATAAGACGGACGAGACGTATACGGAGGTTCCGTTTCGCGTCTACGGTACCAAACTCGAGCACAAGCACGTGCCAGAGATTCAGAAATGGAGTGGTCTAAATGTTCGGCCGTTGTTTGTCCCGAGTGTCGGGCGTTACTACAAGGGGATGATCGTACAGGTACCTATTCAGTTGTCTACATTGCCCGGGTGTCCCAGGGCCTTGGATATCTACGAGGCGCTCGCCGCTCATTACGACGGCTGTCGTTTCGTTACTGTGGCGGATCCATTGGATATCGAGAACCTTGACCTTCTTATGCCTGAAGACCTGAACGATACCAATGAATTACGACTGCACGTCTTCTGCAATGAGGGACGCGGGCAGGCGGTCCTTGTGGGATTGCTCGACAACCTTGGCAAAGGGGCATCGGGTCAGGCCGTGCAGAATATGAATATCATGCTGGGGCTTCCCGAAGAGGTGGGGCTAATATAGGCGACAGGGAGGCCCGCTTGTGTATCGCCTTCACTCGGCCATTTCGCGGCTGAAGGCGCAGCGGACTTGCCTTGGGTCAAATTCTGAAAATAAGGGATAATCAATGAGTGACGCTACCCGTCCGGGTTTTGAGGGCGGCCTTTTCCTGCCTTTCAAAGGCGCATGGCCCCGGATTGGCAATGATGTCTTTATTGCACCTACCGCAACTGTGATTGGTGACGTAGAAATCGAAGATGAAGCGGTGGTTATGTATGGCTGCACGGTGCGGGGCGACACCAACTGGATCAAGGTCGGTAAACGCTCCAACCTTCAGGACCATGTGGTCATCCATGTCAACGAAGGTGGCTCGCCAACGTCAATAGGACAGCGGGTCTCAGTAGGTCATTCCGTACTCTTGCATGCCTGTGAACTTCAGGACGGTTGCTTGATCGGTATGCGGGCCAGTGTCATGGACGATACGGTCGTGGAGAGTGGTGCCATGGTCGCTGGTGGCGCTGTTGTCGTGCCACGCACGGTCGTCAGGAGCGGAGAATTGTGGGGCGGATCGCCGGCGAAGTTCATGCGCCCACTGAAAGACCGTGAGAAGGAATACCTCGTCCGTGTGCCGGATCAGTACTACGGATTGGGCGCACAATATCGCCGACAGGGTATCGGTGTGCCGGAAGTACCCGGTCTCGCGGAATAAGCAAAAAACCCGTCATTAATTTTATTTTTACGTCTGTAATAGCCTCCATCAATTCGGCGACGAAGGAAAAGTTAGATCAGCGCCGGCAACGCGCGGAAGTGGCGCTATTACAGGCTTGGGGGAAGGCACCAGCCGAATTGAATGGTCCAACAAGAGGCGAAAGTGGCAATGAGCGAACAGCCACTCGATATGTAGGAAGGGCAGGAAGGCCGGGCCCGCGCTCCTGAGTGGGACAATCGGTCGAGCAGTAGAAAGCGTTGATCACTGGGGCACTGGACCTTTCGACAGTTAGCTATAGTTCTCGAATACACCGCCCTTACGGGCGATTTTCGTTTCGGCTTGGCAAGGGAGAACACTATGCCGAACCTCCACGAGGATATGATTGTCATCGACGGTCTCGTGATTTCGAAATGGAGCCGTAGCGTGTTCGAAGACATGCATCGTGGCGGCCTCACTGCTGCGAACTGCACGGTATGTGTTTGGGACAATTTTGCGGAGACGATGCGGAACGTTTCGCAGTTCAAGGGCTGGATCGAAGTGAATTCCGACATCCTCACCCAGGTCTATACGACCGCGGATATCGAGCGCGCAAAGGAAGAGAACAAGGTCGGCATTATCCTCGGTTGGCAGAACACGTCTGGTATCGAGGACCAGATCAGCTACCTGCGCCTGTTCAAGGAGCTTGGTATTGGTGTCATCCAATTGACTTACAACACCCACAACTGGGTTGGGAGTGGATGCTGGGAGACGAACGACAGCGGTCTTTCCGATTTTGGCCGCGAGGTTGTCGACGAGATGAATCGCGTTGGGATCGTGGTGGATCTCAGCCACGTCGGCAATCGGACCAGTGAAGAGGCAATTCGGCATTCCAAGAAACCTGTGTGTTTCAGCCATTGTTGTCCGACGGCGCTCAAGGACTATCCGCGTAACAAGCCGGATGAGTTGCTCAAGTTGATCGTCGATAAGGGGGGCTTTGTCGGCTTTGCGTCCTATCCGCCATTCTTGCCCAAGGGACCAGATACGACGGTGGAGGATTGCGTTGAAGGCATCGAGTACATGGTTAATCTCGTCGGCGAAGACAGCGTTGGAATTGGGAATGATTTTACCCAGGACCAGGATACGGCGTTTTTCGACTACCTCTCGCACGACAAGGGTTACGCGCGGCGCTTGGTGCCGAAACGGCCTGGCTCTGGTGTCACGGTCATGCCGGAGGGTTTGCGTACCCTTGGAGAGTTCCCGAACCTGACTGCAACGATGGAGAAGCGCGGTTGGTCGGAAGTCCGCATCCGCAAGGTGATGGGCGGCAATTGGCTGCGCTTCCTCGGGGAAGTCTGGGGCGATTAGGCCCGTTCACGTGGTGGCCTTCAACTGCCCGATGAATCCACGTGTCTAATTGACAGTCGTCCCGAAGATAACAGCATACTCTTAGTCTTGGAGTGCCGCTTGCGATGAAGCGTTTTTTTTCTGGCGTTGGCGTCTCCGACAAGAAAAAGCGCCATCATCGCTATGGCCGCGATGAATATGTCGTTTTAAAACGGTTGAAGGGCACGCCAAAAATATCTCAGTCCGTGCCACGCATGGTGGTTTCTGTAACAGCTTCAACAGGCCCCTACAGGGATTGTCCACCGTCTACTGCGATCGCCTGGCCGGTCACCCAGCGGCCTCCTTCGGAGCCGAGAAATACCGCGACCGCCGCGATCTCTTCAGGAGTGCCATAGCGGCCTGACGGGATGCTTGCGAGGATATTGGCATAGAGCTCAGGGTTGTTATTTTTTGCTTCGTCCCACACACCGCCTTCGAAATAGATAGAGCCGGGACAGATCGCGTTGACCCGAATGCCTTTTGGGGCGAGCGACTTGGCCTGGGTCACTGTGTAGTGGTTCACGGCGGCCTTGATAGCGCCATAGGGCGGCGTGCGCATGCTCTCAGTCAGAGCGGAGATCGTCGAGATGTGGATGATGGCGCCGCCGCCCACCTGTTCAATCATGGGAATGGCGATGTGGCTACCGCGCACGACTGGCATCAGGTCGATATCGACAGAACGCTTCCATCCCACATCGTCGTCGGTGCGCCCGAAACCCGAAGGATTGTTGACCAGCACGTCAAGCCGGCCGAGTGCCGCGTACGCTTCATTCATATAGGCCTCGAGTGACGCGCCGTTCCCGACATCGCAGGCCGCCGCGTGCACCGTGCCGCCGTGTCCGTTGAGTTTTTCCCGCGCCGCATCGAGGGACGCTTGCGTGCGTCCACAGATCGAAACGTTTGCACCTTCCGCCGCAAACGCGTTGGCGATGGCAAAGCCGATACCGCGGGTTCCGCCCGTGACGATAACGCCCTTATCCTTCAGTCCGAATTCCATATCCGCTTTTCCCTCGTCGTCTTGTTCTGTTTTTGCATCTATTCATAGCCGCGTGACCCGCTCGGGCACTTCTCCCAGGATATGCTGACAATAGTGCAGTCCGTCCTGCTCGGCCTCTTCTGCCGTGCGCATCCGCTGTCCATGGTGAACCTGCCGCCCGTCTCGCCAGATAGACCAGGGATAAAGGTCACCCCCCGTCGGCGCGGACCATTTCTCGATAAAGAGTTCGATAGGCATGGGCGGTTTTTCTTGGAAGATGCGCTTTATCAGCGTCGTTTTCGGCCCTATCGACAATAATTCGATACTAGAGAATGGCGAGTATCGCGATGTAATAAAGCGAGAATGCGAGGTTGGTCCTTGGGTCGGCCAGAGCTATTTACAACTCGGGTGCGTCGGCAATAGAAGTGCATGCCCTCAGTAAACGGAAAAACTGCGTTGGTGGTCCATATAAAGGTCTGAAAGAGTTTGTGCTAATCAGCGTCGATATTTTTACTGCCATACGGCAAATCAAAGCTGTCGCAGCGACGGTACGACAAACCAAAGTAAGAATAATTTACAGCTAAGAGATTTAAGCTTTCGTTTGTGCTTCCGTTGTTACTATCCTCAATTTAAATGCCCATTTTCTGTATGATGTTGGGGAGGTTTGAGAATGAGCGACGCCGCGCAAATCACTATTCGCCTGCATGAAGACGACAACGTTGTCGTGGCGCGCGCGGACATTCTCTCCGGGACGGAAATTCCGGGGGAGTGCGTCTCAGCATTGGTGCAGGTTCCGCCCGGACACAAGATCGCTACTGCGGCCATCGCCAAGGGTGAGGCGATCCGCAAGTACGATCAGATCATCGGGTTTGCGAAAGAGGACATCGCACCCGGCGGATATTTGCATAC
>CAXGSZ010000194.1:0-5479 GCA_964012455.1 uncultured Alphaproteobacteria bacterium | reverse complement strand
CCACGAGACACATTTTGGCAGCATCCAGAATATCGCTCGGGTAGTTCCGACCTATAGCCGAGCCAACGAACCGGCCGACTTCGACGGCGTTGCGTGTTTCAGTAGTGCTCATGACCCCATTGCTCCCGATTTTTTCAGCTCCGCAATCTCTTCGCTAGTATAACTCAAGTCGGTGAGAATTTCTTCCCCATGCTGGTTAAGCGTCGGTGCCGGCGACCGATTGCTTTCCGAGAGGCCCATCCCGGCCAATGGATTACCGATTTGCGGTATACGTCCTTCACCCGGCGTTTCGACATATTCGATCAATCCACGATGCTTCACATGGGGATCATCGATCGCTTCTGTCGGTGTTAGAATTGGGCAAATCGGCGCGCCGATTGCCGTCAACTCTTCAACAATTTCATCACGGGTTCGTGCCGCGCAGTATTCCGTCAGCACCTTCTTATAAACTTCGCCCTTGTCGCCGTGGGTCGTGTGCCGGTCCGCGGGGCTTTCATCTGCGTCAACAAGGTCCTGACGACCGACAATCTCGCAGAATTCGCGCCACAATTTCGCTTCCAAAAGCGAAATTGCGACCGCCTTCCCGTCTTTGGTAGCGTAGTGGTTATAGCGCGGGTTGCCACCATAAGATTCCATGACCGGCTCACCGCTAAATCCCGCCTTGTGGGCCATGCCCGTAGTAAGGGCAATGTTCGCCATCGAGAACATGCTGTCGAACATAGAGCAGTCAATGAACCGCCCCTCTCCTGTCTGCTCTCGACGCATCAAGGCCAACAAAATGCCAATCATGGCGATGACGCCTGCGGAATAGTCAGCCGCCTGAAACAGCGGCACCTCGGGCAACTCGAGCCCCCGCTCAAGATTAACGCCCATAATTCCTGTCACAGCCTGGATCACGAGATCATGTCCCGGAATGGGCGCCAAAGGCCCGTCCTGCCCGAAGCCGGTAATCGAGCAATAGATTACCTTGTCGTTCAATTCCCTGCACGTTTCGTAGTCGATGCCGAGCTTCTTGGTGACCCCGACCCTATAGGATTCGAGTACGACGTCCGCCTTAGCAATCAGACGATGGGCTACCGCCTGCGCCTCTGGCTTGGCAAGATCGAGAGCGATACCGCGCTTGTTGCGATTGACGCTATGAAAATACGCGCTCGTCGTCTCGTAGCTCGGCGGATTATGCCGCGCACCGTCCCCGATTCCCGGTTGCTCGACCTTGATGACCTCGGCGCCGAAATCCGCCATCATCTGGGTCGCCCAAGGCCCCGGCAGCAGACGGCTGAAGTCTACGACCTTTATACCGGAGAGGACATACTCCGGCGACATGCCGTTCTCAATTGACATTTATTCGCCCTTGAATTTCGCGTCGCGTTTCTCGAGAAACGCACCAATGCCTTCCTTGCGATCAGCCGTTTGATAGATCGAGCTAACGATGAAGCGCTCATAATCAATCGCCGAGCGCAGGTCCATTTGCATTCCGTTGTAGACAACACGTTTTACCCACGCGAGGCTGAGGGGCGCGCGTTCCGCGAAGACCCCAACCATCTCTTTCGCCTTCGCAAGCGCTTCGCCCTTCGGCGTCAGCTTGTTCAGCAGCCCGATGCGGTATGCCTCATCCGCTTGAACCGGATCACCCATCAGCATCATTTCCAACGCAGCACCCACGCCAACGATACGCGGTAAGCGCTGTGTGCCGCCCGCACCGGCCACGGTCCCGATACGTGAACTGGTAATGCCGTAGCTCGATCCTTCTGCGCCGACGCGAATGTCGCAGCAAAGGATGAACTCCGCGCCACCGGTCATGCAGAATCCTTCGATCGCCGCGATCACCGGTATTTCAAGCTCCTCCATCGCCCGGCAAAGCTTTTCCCAGTTGGCCAGGTAGTCAACGACACTCTTTGGTCCGGCCAGGGCCAGAGCCTCGTTCAAGTCCGCGCCAGATGCGAAGTACTTTTCACCTCCCGAAACGATAACACCAAAGATTTCCGAATCGTCCTGACCTTCCTGAGCGGCGGCCGCCAGTTCGCCCATAAGTTCGACGCTAAACGAATTTCGGCTCTCTGGACGGTTCAGTGTAATGACGAGCGCCGGCCCGTCCTTTTCGACGAGGATCGTGTTGTAACTCATGGGCTCCTCCAGTTGCGGGACGCCGATCAGGCGTCCTTATGGAAATCGATAATCAGTCGGTTGACGTCATCCGCTCCCTCGAACATCGCCCAATGGCCGACGTCGGGCAGCACATTAAGCCGGAAATCGGACACATGTTCGCGAATCAGGTTGGCGCGATACTCGATGGATGGAAATGCCGTCGGGTCAGAATCGCCATAAATAAGCTGCACGCGGCAACCCGCCTTACCCAAATTCTCCGGAAGAATGGGCTGCGCGCTGACATTGCGACTGTTGAATCGCGCGCGTCCGACGTTGTCATGCTGCATGTCGAGAACCTCTTCGCTCAATGACGATCGGTGTTTCAGCATCAGCTGCAGGAGATTGTGTCCAAGCGCATGCCTATATGCCTTCGGATCGTCCTTGATGTCGCCGTACCTGATAAAGTCGAGCCGCGGTCTTCCTTTGATCGAAAATCCACCCGGACCAATCACGGTCACGGCACGCACCTTCGGCCCGAAATGCGCGGCAATAGCGCTGCCGCAAGCTCCACCAAACGAGAATCCCGCAATGCTGAAACTTTCGTCGTCGGCGGCGAGCTTTTCGATCGATGCAACATATACCTGCAGATATTCCTGCGGAGTGAGGCCGTAATCTACCTGCTCTGATTCGCCATAGCTCGGCGCGTCGACAGCGCGCACCTCAAAATGTTCCGCAAGCACGTCAATGTTACGAATCCAGTGGGTCCAGGACCCCATTCCACCATGAAACAGAAAGATCGGATGGCCGGACCCTTTGCGTTTCACATTGAGACGAACGCCCTCGGCCAGTGCCTTTTCCTTGTCCCAGCCATCCGGTGTCCGCTTCTGGTCCATTCCGCTCCCGCTCCTAAATTACCTATTCGCATGGCCGAATTCGCGGCCCAGACAGCTCACATGGCGCGACGCCGCCCAACAGGGCGGCGCGGTTCGGAAAGGATATAGGACGTGGCGGACGGATTTCACGGCAAGACGGTGCTCATTCCCGGTGGTGGCCGAGGTATCGGATATGCAGCGGGCGCAATGATGGCTCGCGGGGGTGCAAAGGTCGCCCTCGCTGACGTGGTTGGCGATCGTGCCCAAGAAGCCGCTGCACGCCTGAAGGATGAGACCGGTGCTGAAACACTGGGCATCGCCTGCGACATTACGGATATGGAACAGGTCAAACATATGGTCGCCAAAACCGAAACGGCACTCGGCCCCGTCAATGTTATGGTCAACACAGCGGCAATCGTCGCGGACAAGACTTTTATGGAATCGACGCCGGATGACTGGAAGGAAATGCTCGACATTTGCCTCTACGGATCGATGAACGTCATTCATGCAGTCCTGCCGGGCATGGTCGAGCGTGCCAATGGTCGTATTGTCTGCCTTGCCTCAGACGCCGCACGCACCGGACAGGCACGGCACTCCTATTACGCGGCCGCCAAAGGCGGTGTCATCGCTCTAGTGAAATCCATCGCGCAAGAGGTCGGCCGAAACGGGGTCACGCTGAACGTCGTCTCACCCGGCGCGACTGATACTGAACTTCGCCAGGGCCGCGAAAAAGAAGTGCTTGCCGCCATCGGTGAGGAACGCTTCGCAAAACGCGAGCAGGCGATTTTGCGCATGTATCCGACCCGCCGTCTCGGTCAACCGGACGACATTGCCGCGGGCATCGTCTACCTTTGCGGCGACGGCGCCTCCTGGGTCACGGGGCAAGTGTTGAGCATCAACGGCGGATTCGCAATGGTTTAGTAAGGGGCTCGTCTTTCCGGAAACGCGCCAGCGTTATCTGGAAATAGTGCCCAAACATTACCAAAATGGCCGAACACCAGGGTATACTCAGGCTAGAATTCCGGGTCCATGCATTGCGTACCCCGGAGTGACGAATTGAGCTGAAACGACGCTGGAACCGCGAAAGTCAAAACATGCAATTCGAACTCTCGACCGAACAGAAACTGATCCAGGACTCGGCCCTTAGCATGGTAGAACGGGATGTCCAGCCGATCATCGACAAGCACGACCCGAACAAATCCCTGCCGAAGGCAGCGATGCTGGAGATATTTTCGCATCTCAAAAATATGGGCCTCATGGCTCCTCGGCTTTCCGAAAAGGATGGCGGCTCGGGAATGTCGATGCTGACATACGGCCTGATCTACGAGCAGCTGCCGCCCTTCCTCGCCATTGCCGTTATGGGGCACGAATGCACCATTGCCCGTATCTTCGCCGAGGCGACGGACGAGCAGAAGGAATTGTTCCTACCCGACCTGTTCGAAGGGAAAAAGATTACCGGCACGGCAACAACGGAACCCGGTGTCGGATCGAATCCGCGCGAAGTGACGACGCGCGTCGTTCAGGACGGCAACGAGCTCGTTATCAACGGGCGGAAGATGTGGTGCAGCAACGCCAGCATCGCAGACATCATCAACGTCACCTGCGCGGACGGGCAGGACGAGCGCGGGAGTAATCTCCGCCGCGTCTTGGTCGAAAGCGACAATCCGAATATGGAAGTGACAGAGATCGATACGATGGGTCTGAAAATGGGCCATCTTTCCGAAATCGCCTTTGATGATTGCCGGATCCCGACCGTCAACACATTCGGTTCGGCGGGAGATGCTGCACGACTGCTGACGATCACATGGAATGGCAACCGACCCCTCTGCGGCCTTGCGGCCACCCACCTAGCCCAGAACGCGCTCGATAAAGCCAAGGTATACGCCGGTGAGCGGACCCAGTTCGGCAAGGCAATCGGCGGCCATCAATTAGTTCAGAAGCTGCTGGCCGACATTGAGACCAATGTCGTCACCAGCCGTCTTCTCTGCTATTACGCGCTAGACGAATTGGATCGCGGCGATCACACAAACGGTATTTCCGCGATGGCCAAGCGTTATGCGACGACGGCATGCGAGCAGGCGGTCAGCATGGCAATGCATGTGCATGGCGCCATGGGCATCGCCGAGGAAACTGGCTTGGATCAGCTCTATCGTGACGTCCGAATGCTGCCGATACCCGATGCCACGAATGAGATTCTGACATTGATTCAAGGCCGGGAGATAACCGGCATGGCCGCATTCCGGTAGAAAGGAATGAGCATGCGCCCCCTTGACGACATCACAGTAGCGGAACTCGGTGGACGATATGCCGTCGGCGCCTGTGGATCGCTTCTGGCGCATCTCGGCGCGACCGTCCTATACGTCGAAGCCGAAGATCTTCCCGGCAACAAATGGGCACATCGCAGCACATTCGCCCTTGGTAAGGAGCCAATACCGGCAACGAAACGAAATAAGGCGATCGCCCGGGCGGATATTGTTCTAACGTCAAGCGATATCGACGGGGATGCGGCGCGATTTGAGAAT
>CAXGSZ010000193.1:0-5479 GCA_964012455.1 uncultured Alphaproteobacteria bacterium | reverse complement strand
ATAAGTCTGATCATCGTTGCATCGTAGCGCTGGGTTCGGGAGACGGTATGACTAAATTCGGTATTGGACAGGGTGTCCCCCGCTGGGAGGATCCGCGGCTATTGCGCGGCGGCGGCCGGTATTCGGACGATTTGAACCGCCAGGGTCAAGCATACGGTTGTGTCGTCCGATCGCCCCACGCGAAAGCGAGGATTCAGTCAATCGACGCTACTGCGGCGCTTGGGACACCGGGCGTGCTTGCGGTCTACACTGGCACAGACATGGAGGCCGCCGGATACGGCCCATTGCCTTGCTTGATCACGCGTCAGCGTGCGGATGGTTCCGATATGTATGCCCCGCCAAACTATCCATTGCGTCGCGACGTGGTCCAATACGTCGGCGATTACGTGGCCTTCGTCGTTGCAGAAAGTCACGTACAGGCGTGCGATGCCGCGGAATTGGTCGAAATCGACTACGAGGCGCTGCCCTCCGTTACGGCGACAGCGGAAGTTCTCTCGGAAAGTGCGCCAAAAGTTTGGGGTGGCGCGCCGGACAATGTCTGTTTCGTTCATGAAGAAGGGAATCTGGAAGCTGTCGACGCCGCCATTGCCTCCGCCCATCATGTAACATCGCTTTGCTTGGACATTACCCGTGTCGCGGTCGCACCGATGGAGCCGCGCGCATGTATTGGCGAGTACGATAAATTCGACGAACGCTACACGCTCTACACCGGCACACAGGGGCCGCATCTCGTGCGTCAGGCGATCGCGGAACCAATTCTAAAGGTGCCGCAGAATAAGCTCCGGGTTGTCAGTTACGACATGGGTGGCGCCTTTGGTATGCGTTCGGGACCCTATTGTGAGAACATTCTCTGCCTACATGCGGCAAGGGATCTCGACAGACCCGTCAAGTGGACTGGAGACCGGTCTGAACACTTCATGGCGGATGATCAAGCGCGGGACAACATCTCGAAGGTCCAATTGGCGCTCAATGCCGACGGGAAATTTCTTGCCTTCAAGGTCGAGACGACGGCTAACCTCGGCGCGTATCTTACCATGTTTGGGACCCATCCGTGTGTCGGGAACCTCGGGACTTTGGCCGGGACGTATACCACATCCGCGATTTTTACCCGGGTGACCGCCGTTTACTCGAATACACCCTCGATCGGACCGTATCGCGGCGCCGGCCGTCCGGAAGCGGCGTATGTGCTGGAACGGGCCATCGACACAGCGGCCGCGGAACTCGGCCTGGATCCGGTGGATCTTCGGCGGCGCAACTACATACCCGAGTCGGCTCTCCCGTATCAGACGGCACTCTCCTTCAATTACGATTCCGGCCAGTTTGAAAAGAACATGGACCGTGCACTCGAGATAACCGACTACGCGGGATTCGCGGCTCGTCGGGAAGCCTCCCAAGACGCCGGGAAATTGCGAGGAATCGGCATCTCAAATGTGATTGAGCAATCCGCCGGCGGCTGGCCCGAATGGGCGCAAATTCGCTTCGATCCATCCGGAACGGTGACGCTCATCATGGGGACACACAACCACGGTCAGGGGCACGAAACGGTATTCCGACAAATGCTCTCGGGTCGCCTCGGCCTAGACTTCGAACAGATTGAATACCAGCAGGGCGATACGGACACCGGTATGGCGGGGACCGGCACATTTGGCTCGCGGGCGTCCGGTGTCGGTGGGGCGTCGTTGATGATGGCGGCTGACAAGGTAATTGAAAAAGGCCGCGAGATGGCGGCACATCACCTGGAGACTTCTGAAGGCGACATCGAATTCGCCGATGGTGTCTATTCGGTCGCTGGAACAGATCGTTCGGTTAGCCTGATCGAATGCGCGAAACTGCTGCAGAATTTCATGACCGCACCACCCGGCATGGAAGTGGGTCTGAACGAATGGGGCTCATGGCGGCCTCCTGCCGCGACTTTCCCGAACGGCTGCCACGTTGCCGAAGTCGAGATTGAGCCGGAGACGGGCGGGATCGAGATCGTAAGATATGCTGCGGTCGATGACGTTGGCACTGTGCTGAATCCATTGTTGTTGGACGGTCAACTCCACGGCGGCATTGTCCAGGGCGTCGGGCAGGTGTTGTTTGAAGATGTACAGTGGGACCCTGAATCGGGTCAGCTGATCACTGGTTCCTTCATGGACTACGTCATGCCGCGGGCGGACAATTTGCCGAATTTCGATTCAGCCGTGAACGAAGAGGCGCCGACTCTGACAAACCCGCTCGGTATAAAAGGTGCAGGAGAGGCCGGCTGCGTGGGCGCATTGCCTGCCCTGATGAACGCCATTGTCGACGCATTGCGTCCGGAGGGTGTCCGCACTCTGGATATGCCGGCGACCCCTGAGCGTGTGTGGCGCGCGTTGCGGGAAGCGCGTTCCTGAAAGTCTATCCTCGCCCTGCGCTCACGAGTCAGCCCGGCAGCGCTCGGGTACGTTCGCCGTTTTCGAATACTGTCTCGCCGGCGACCAGTGTTGCGACATATCCGTCGACACCCTGTACTAAACTTTGCCCGCCTGCGGGCAGGTCATCACAAGGTGTGGCGCATGCAGCCGCAGTGCTGAATGATCAATGATGTTGATGTCAGCGCGCAGTCCTGGGCGCCTTCCGTCATGAGCCGAATGCGCCTTGGTCCTTGAGTGCCGCCACGGCCACCCCATTCAGGTCGAGCCACTCACTCATGATTTCATCGACGTGTTCACCGAGTACTGGAGAGGATTTTAGGCGGCTCGCCTTACCGTCTACGCGGACCGGCCAAGCAGGCATCTTAAACGGACGATGGATCGGATGAGACATGGTCTGCATGACGCCACGTTCCTCAAATGACGGGTCACTGTCGTTCAGCTCGACCGTGTCGAGCACCGCGCCCGCTGGAATTCCCGCTTCTCCGATCATATGCATGGCCTCCATTTTCGTCTGGGTACGGGTCCAAACGGAGATCAACTCGTCGACCTCGTCTTCGCATTCTTGGCGATCAGCCGGCGTTGCATAACGTTTGTCGCCCACCAAATCTTCGCGGCCGATCAGTTTCAACAGCCGATCCCAGTGCTCCGGATTGGCACGACTTGTCATGATGTAGACGTAGTCGTTGGGGCCGCCCGGTGCGCAGGGATAGAGCCCCATGGGGGCGTTCGAGATGCCCGGCACCTTGCTCCCACCACGTTCGGCAGCTTTGCCCGTCCTGCCCGTGGTTGCGAGGCTCACCCTCATATAGTGCAGGACAGCATCCTGCATTGCGACTTGCAGTTGGTGCCCTTCGCCGGTTTCGCGCCGCTTGTACAGTGCGCCCAGAATTGTAATCGCCATCAGCATGCCGGTTCCGGTGTCGCCAATACTCATCCCGGGGCGCGTTGGAGGCCCGTCCTTGTCGCCAGTCACACTGAAGGAGCCGCCGCAGGCTTGGGCAATCATGTCGAAAGCGAGGTTCTTCTCAAAAGGGCTGCCCTCGCCAAAGCCCTTCACTTGGGCATAGATGATCCCCGGATTGATTTCCTTTACATCCTCATAACTGAGGCCGAGGCGTTCGATCACCCCCGGTGCAAAATTCTCCACCACCACGTCAGCAGCCCGGATCATATCTTTCACAGTCGCGAGGCCTTGCGGCGACTTGAGGTTCAAGGTGACAGATTTCTTGTTCGCGTTGAACTGATGAAAGTAGTACGGATCATTATCCGGTTGTCCGGGGCGCAGGCGCCGTCCTGGATCGCCCATATTCGGGTTCTCGATTTTGACAACGTCGGCACCGAGCCACGCCAGCGTCTCGGTGCAGGAAGGGCCGGCCTCGAATTGCGTGAAGTCGACGACCTTGACGCCCTGCAGAAAGGTGAAATCGATAATGTTGTCCGACATCGTCTTGTCTCCATCGCCCTCAACCTGGAGAGAGGATAAGGCGGCACTCTTGGTCGGACAGCCCTGGAACGGAATGATCCGTGGCAGAATTAAGCGCGCTTCAATCCGTATTCAAGCAACGCGGATTGCTGTCGCGCAGCTAGGGCGGCCTCGTCGAAATCGTCGATTAGGCCGTGGAACATTTGGTGCCAGTTGATCTCCGCCCTCAGATGCATGAAGACTGAGCCAAGTCCTATCGCGGCCCGATCCATAAAGACGAACTCGCGCGGTGGGCGCACTCCGCCGAGCTTGCGCAGTTCAACATGAACCTTATTGGCCACGCTGGCGCCGTAGAGGCCGCTATCGCTGTCCTGAATCTTCCTCACCTCGTCTAGAAGGAGCGGCGCATAGACGAATTCTGCCCAGATGTTCATAACATTAATCAGTTCGTTCGAAATCGTCTCGAAACCCCAGGTCTCGTATGCGTAGGCCGCCCGGTCGCGATCATTGTCTCGCAATGCATAATAGAGATCGATGACGCCGCGTACGAAGGATGCGTCGAAAACCCGCACGCATCCGAAATCGAGTAGGTTTACCGCATGATCCTGGCGAACGCTGTAGTTGCCGAGATGTGGATCACCATGGATCACGGCATAGTCGTAGAAAGGCACGTACCAGGCTTGGAACATGTTGCGTGCGACGGTGTTGCGGATTTCCAACGGCGCGTCTGAATAGGACATCAGCGGTTCGCCGTCGAGCCAGCTCATTGTCAGCAGTCGGTCTGTCGAGAGATGAGCGATTTGTTCAGGCACATGCACCGCGTCTTCTCCGGAAAGCATGTCCTGATAGAACGCCATGTGCTTTCCTTCGCGCGCATAGTCGAGTTCCTCCCGCAGACGGGCGGAGATTTCGGCATGGATATCCCGCGTATCGATCGCGTTGTCTGTCCGTGCGTAAATCCGGAAAACCAGATCGAGTTGATTGAGGTCTGCTTCAACCGCGGCGGTCATATCCGGGTACTGCAGTTTGCAGGCATAGCGTTCGCCGTCGGGGCCCGTCGCCTTATGGACTTGCCCCAGTGACGCCGCGTGCGCGGCCTCCCTGTCGAAATCCGTGAATTTGCTGCGCCAATCCCGGCCGAGTTCTGATGCCATGCGCCGGCGGACAAAGGGCCAGCCCATGGAAGGGGCATCGGCCTGCAGTTGCTTCAGTTCATGTACGTATTCCTCCGGCAGCGCATCCGGAATTGTTGCCATCAACTGGGCAACTTTCATGAGCGGACCTTTGAGGCCACCCAGAGCTGCGGTCAACTCGCCGGCGTGTTTTTCCTTATCGAGATCCAGTCCAAGATAGCGCGAGCCCACGAAACGCGCAGCGAGTCCGCCAACCGCGCCGCCAACGCGTGCATAGCGTCGGGCACGTCGTCCAAGCGTATTTTTATCTGAGTCCGGCATGAGTGCTAAAATGGTCATCAGCGATTGGAATTACCATATACCAGTAATGGCGATGAGGTCCGGATGCTACCGCTTTTGTCGTGAGCGCTTATCAGTGACATAAGCGCTACCAGCGATCTGGTTTGTAGATCTCTAAATCCAGGCCGGTCTGCCGTCCGGCGACGAGATCGGCCGTGATCTTGCCCATGATCGGCCCGAGCGTCATC
>CAXGSZ010000192.1:0-5482 GCA_964012455.1 uncultured Alphaproteobacteria bacterium | reverse complement strand
TGGCACAGCAAAAGATCATCAACAGACGCATGCTGCGCAGCAACATGTTCGCGCTGACGAACACCGAAATCGACAACGATTGTATTTTTTAGGGCCCTCACTCTGCGGCGTCGAGATAGGCGTCAAGTGGCGGACAGGAGCAAACGAGGTGCCGGTCACCATAAACCTGATCGATGCGGTTGATGGGTGGCCAGTACTTATCCTCGCGCTGATCCACTATCGGATAGATTGCCCGTTCACGATCATAGGGGCGATCCCAATCACGCATGACGTCATCCGCGGTATGCGGCGCGTTGACGAGCGGATTGTTGTCGCGGTTATACTCGCCAGACTCGATGTAACGTGTTTCTTTGCGAATCTCGATCATCGCATTACAGAAACGATCAAGCTCCTCCTTTGATTCGCTTTCAGTCGGCTCAATCATCAGTGTGCCGGCGACGGGCCAGGACATAGTGGGTGCGTGAAATCCGAAGTCCATCAGCCGCTTGGAGATGTCTTCGACGCTTATTCCTGCGCTGTCCTTGAGTGCCCGGACGTCGATTATGCATTCGTGCGCGACGCGACCGTCCGTGCCCTTGTAAAGCACGGGAAAATGCGGTTCCAAACGGTGTGCTATATAGTTGGCGTTGAGAATGGCGACTTCGGTCGCCCGCTTCAGGCCATTTCCGCCCATGAGCGCGATATAGGCCCAGGAGATTGCCAGAATTCCCGCACTTCCCCATGGCGCCGACGAGACCGGCGGGCACTCCCGGGCCGCACCATCAAGGTGCTCGTGTCCCGGCAGAAAAGGTTTGAGGTGCGCACAAACGCCGATCGGCCCGACACCCGGGCCGCCACCGCCATGTGGGATACAGAATGTCTTGTGAAGATTGAGGTGGGCGACATCAGGGCCGAAACGTCCGGGCCTTGCCAGCCCGACCAGTGCGTTCAGGTTGGCGCCGTCCATATATACTTGTCCGCCGTGCTGATGAACGATGTCGCAGATATGGACAATGCTTTCCTCGAACACGCCATGGGTGGATGGGTAGGTCACCATAAGTGCGGCAAGCACCGCTGCATGCTCTGATGCTTTTAAGGCGAGGTCGGCCATATCGATATTGCCGTTCTCGTCACATCCGACCACGATCACCTGCATGCCCGCCATGACGGCGCTCGCCGGATTGGTGCCATGCGCCGAGCTCGGGATGAGGCAGACATTCCGGTCGGAATCACCGCGACCGTCGTGGTAGCGGCGAATCGCGAGGAGCCCCGCATACTCGCCCTGAGATCCCGCGTTTGGTTGGAGGGACACCGCATCGAAGCCGGTGATCCGGCAAAGCATGTCTTCCAAGCCGTCCGTCAACTGCCGATATCCTTGCGCCTGGTCCTGAGGTACGAGGGGATGCATATCCGCGAACTCGGGCCACGTAACGGGTATCATCTCGACCGTCGCGTTGAGTTTCATCGTGCACGATCCGAGCGGAATCATGGAGCGGTCAAGGGCGATGTCTTTCTGCTGCAGCCTTCTGAGGTACCGCAGCATCTCGGTCTCTGAGTGATACTGATGGAACGATGGGTGGGTAAGGTACCCGCTTTCCCGTTGCAATGCTGCCGGCAGGCCCGACGGCGAATTTGCGTCAATCGCATCAACATCTGCCGTATCCGCACCGAAAACGTTCCACAGCATCTCGATATCCGCACGCGACGTTCGTTCATCGAGCGAAATACCGACACGAGATTGATTCACCGCGCGCAAATTATAGCCTGCAGCACGCGCACGTTCGTGTAAGGCGTCTGCGTCGTCAACGCGAACCGTGAGCGTGTCGAAATAAGATTCGGCTTCGAGCGGAATACCGCTCTGCTCAAGACCGGCCGCGAGAATAGACGTCAGGCGATGAATTCGGGTTGCAATCATGCGGAGGCATTCGGGACCGTGGTAGACGGCGTACAAGCCCGCTATGACCGCCAGCAAAACCTGTGCGGTGCAGATATTGCTCGTCGCTTTTTCGCGGCGAATATGCTGTTCGCGTGTCTGTAACGCGAGCCGTAGGGCCGGCCGACCCGCCGTGTCAAGCGAGACCCCAACGAGACGGCCCGGCATCGCGCGCTTGTGGGCATCCGACGTCGCGAAGAAGGCGGCATGTGGCCCGCCGAAACCGAGCGGGACGCCAAAGCGTTGGGCGCTGCCAACGGCGATGTCTGCACCCCACTCGCCGGGAGGTGTGAGTAGGGTCAGTGCCAAGAGGTCCGTTGCCACAATGAGCATGGCCCCGGCCGCATGGAGCGCGTCGGCTAGCTCCCTGTAGTCGTGGATGGATCCATCCGTTGACGGATATTGGAGCAACGCGGCGTAAACGCCCTGCGCATCGAGTTTAGTCGCCGGATCACCCACAACCAGCTCGATCCCGAGAGGCTTGGACCGTGTTTCCAGCACCGCGATCGTCTGAGGGTGACAGTCGGCAGCGACAAAGAATCGATCACTCTTGGCCTTACCCACCCGGCGCGCCATTGTCATCGCCTCAGCCGCCGCGGTTGCCTCATCGAGCAGGGACGCGTTGGCGATTTCCATGCCGGTGAGATCGGCGACCATCGTCTGAAAATTGAGCAGCGCCTCAAGGCGGCCCTGCGAGATTTCCGGCTGGTAGGGCGTGTAGGCTGTATACCAGCCGGGGTTCTCGAGCACGTTACGAAGGATGACAGATGGGGTGATGCAATTGTAGTAACCCATACCGATCAAGGATTTCATGACACGATTGGCGTCCGCCATGTCGCGCAGCTCAGCGAGCACATCGCTCTCTGTGCGGCTCGCCGGCAATTCCAGTGGTGATGTGTCGAGAATGGACTCTGGGACAGCTGTCTCGATCAGCTGATCGATCGACGCCACGCCGATTTGCCGCAGCATGTCCGAGACTTCGTCGTCGCGTGGCCCGATATGTCGGGTGACGAAATCGTCCATTTGTTCAAGGTCGGATAGCGGTGGCGCGGAGTCCGGCATGGCGGATATCCTCTTTCTCTATCAGCAAGTCTAGGAGATGAATGCCTTGTACGCGGCTTCGTCCATGAGACCTTCGAGTTCGCTCATGTCCGAAATCTTAATCTTGAAGAACCAACCGCCACCCTCGGCTTCCGCGTTTATGGTGTCGGGAGCGTCGACCAAGGCCTCGTTTGCTTCCATGATTTCACCCGCAACCGGGGTATAGATTTCAGAAGCGGCCTTCACCGATTCGACAATACCGGCTTGATCACCCTTTCCGAGGGCCGCGCCGGCTTCTGGCAATTCGATAAAGACAATATCGCCAAGCTGTTCCTGGGCGAAATCCGTGATGCCAACCGTTCCGATATCCCCCTCGTTACGAATCCATTCGTGATCTTCTGTGAACTTTATGTCGGCCATTGCCGTCTCCCCTTGTTCATCCTCTGTAGTAACGTTGTTCGACGAACGGCATGCGAGCGACGGTTGCTTCATTCATCTTGCCACGAACTTCCGCCTGAACCACCGTTCCGGCTTTTGCCGCCCGGGTCTCTACATATCCCATGGCGACGGGTCCACCGACACTCGGGCCAAAGCCACCGCTGGTGATGGCTCCGATCTCAGCGCCATACTCGTCGAGGAGTTTCGCGCCTTTGCGTACCAGCGCCCGCCCATTTGGTTGGATCCCGACGCGTCGTCTCGTCACCCCATCCGAGATCTGGCGTTGCACGACTGTCGCGCCCGGGAATCCTCCCTCTTTGCGACGGCGTGTGCCGATGGACCACAGCAGGCCTGCTTCGACCGGTGTAGTGGACCGGTCGATGTCATGACCGTAAAGGCACAGACCCGCTTCAAGGCGGAGTGAATCCCGCGCACCGAGCCCAATCGGAGCGACCGTCTCATGAGACAGGAGGAGGCGCGCCAGAGCCTCGGCATTGCCAGCATCACAGGATATCTCGTAGCCGTCCTCACCCGTATAGCCGGACCGCCAAATACGGCATTCCGTATCACCTAGAGTGTCCTCAGTGGTCGACATGAAGGGCATTGTGGCGAGTCGTGCCGATCCGAGATTCGAGACAACTGTCACTGCGCTTGGTCCTTGCAATGCGATCAGAGCGTGGTCCGCCAATTCGTGGAGTTCATGTCCGGCAGGCAATCTGGCTCGGATATGGGCTATATCTTTGTCCTTGCAGGCCGCATTGACCACCAGCAGCAGTCGCGCGCCGTCGCGTGTCACCATCAGATCGTCAAGGATACCGCCGTCGTCATCAGTTAGTTGCGTATAGCGCATCGTCCCGTCGTTGAGACCACGAATATCGCCTGGCACCATTGTCTCGATGGCGCTGACCGGGTCGTCGCCGAGCAACTCCAACTGACCCATGTGCGACACGTCGAATAGGCCCGCGGCTTCGCGCGTATGAATATGTTCTTTAAGAATTCCAAGCGGATATTGGACCGGCATTTCGTACCCGGCGAAGGCGACCAGCTTGCCACCAAGTTCAACATGCAGGGCATGCAGCACCGTACGTCTAATTTCCTCTTCCGATGGTGATTCTTGTGCCAACCGGTTCCTCCAACTTTGCGCGTTGGGCACCGCCCCGCTATGGGACGGCCCCTCCCCGCTCTGTCGTGGAACCTGAGAGTGTCACCAGTTCGGACGGCTTACACCTTCGGTGAGTCGCGACTTTGGTACGCGACTACTTTCCAGAGTGCCCTCCCCCTACGGTCCTTTTGCCTGAGAGATTCCGGGGCGGTTGCTCCTTCGGCGCCCGCATTTAGAACGGGTCTCTCCCACAGGGTTCAATGGACATTTCGTCGACGCGAGACGTCAACGTGGATCACGCTACAAGAGCTTGGGAGAATGTCAACAAGCCCGTGCGGCCTAGCGCTGTCGCCGGCGGTTGAATTCCAATTCCTCAGGACTCATCTCGAATCCGGCATAGATCGAATAGCTTGCCGGGTCCACATTGGGCTGCAAATCGATCTGAACGGTCAATGAATCTTCGAATTCAAACCGCCTTTCCGGTCCTTCAAACTTCACGATAATGGGAAAAGCTTCGCGCGTGATCACTTCCCGCTGACCGTTCAGGACGGCAAAGAAAAAGGCGAATTTGACCTCTCGTTTGATTTCTGCGGGCCCTCGGATGACGATGAGCCGCGCATCCGTCGTCACGAAGACGGCCTCTTTTTCGATGTCGCAATGGCTGTCCAACACTTCCATTCTGGCGTGAAAGAGGACGTCGGGAAGGGTTCCGATTTTTCCATCGGAAAAGCGCGTCAATTCGCCGGGCGTGTTCAATACAGCGACCTGAGGGCAGGCCAGGCCGGATACGTTCCCGCCCCCGCTGAAAATGCTGTCGTCTGCGCAGGCCGTGACGAGCAGCCCAATAAAGGTATAGGCAATTCCGGACCGTCGGATCTTATGCAGCACTCTCACAGATTTGAATGCGTGCCATCGCAGAGTGAAGTGTCCTTGGTGTTTTTGCACCCGTAGGAACATACGATACCGGATTTATCGGCGGCATATTTTGA
>CAXGSZ010000191.1:0-5508 GCA_964012455.1 uncultured Alphaproteobacteria bacterium | reverse complement strand
CGCGCATTGATTGTCGATATGCGTGCGTTCCTCTTCGGTGAGGTTACCAACTTCGAGCAGGCCATCGACGAACATGCGCAATCCGGCTTCAGTTGGAAGCCGTCCCGCCGAGGTGTGTGGCGAGTATAGAAGACCCATTTCTTCAAGATTAGCCATCGCGTTGCGCACCGTCGCCGGCGACAACGGCAGTTCCAGACGCCGCGAAAGCGTGCGGGAGCCGACCGCGGATCCGGTCTCCGTATACGCCTCGACAATAAGGCGCATGATCTCGCGCGAGCGCTGGTTGATCTGGGTTATCATAGTGACCGGAATGTAGTGAGCCCGCCATTGAGCGTCAATGAGACCACCGGGTGTTCAACTGTAGCGGCATCGCTGGACGTTTTTGGCAGCAATCGTTAGCTTGCGCCAAAACTCAAGGAGTCCACACCAATGCGACCTTCGGGCCGAGCCGTTAACGAACTGCGCACCGTCGAGCTAGAGACAGAATTTTCGAAGTATGCGGAAGGATCCTGCCTGGCGAAGTTTGGCGATACTCATGTCCTTTGCACGGCGAGCGTCGAAGATTCGGTGCCGCCGTTCATGCGCAACAGCGGCCGGGGCTGGGTGACCGCTGAATACGGCATGCTGCCGCGGGCGACCAATACACGGAACGACCGAAAGCGAACCATGAACACCGGCCGGACCCAGGAGATCCAACGGCTGATCGGCCGGAGCCTGCGCGCCGTCACGAATATGAAAGGCTTCGGCGAACGCCAGGTCCGCATCGACTGCGACGTACTGCAAGCGGATGGTGGCACGCGTACCGCCGCCATTACTGGTGGATTCGTCGCCCTGCACCTCGCTTTCCAGCATCTGCAACGGTTCGGCGTGCTTGAAACGATACCCTTGACAGACAACGTCGCGGCGATCTCTTGCGGGTTATGGCAGGGCGAGCCCGTTCTGGATCTGGATTATGCAGAGGATTCGACGGCGCAGGCAGATGCCAATTTCGTTCTGACCGGTTCCGGCGGGATCGTCGAGGTGCAGGGAACGGCGGAGGGCGACCCCTTTTCGCGCGCGCAATTCGACGTGCTTCTATCGCTGGCGGCGGACGGAATCGAGAAACTCATCGTTGCACAAAAATCCGCCCTCGGGTTATAGATCAAATGGCGCGCCGCTTTTCCGAAGACTGTCTGATCATCGCCAGCCACAACGCCGGCAAGGTTCGCGAAATCAGCGCCCTATTGCAGCCTTTCGGTGTCACCGTGCGTTCGGCCGGCGAATTGGGACTTCCGGAGCCAGAGGAGACCGGCGACACCTTCACCGCCAATGCTATGCTCAAAGCCGAGGCCGCCGCGATGGCGGCACAACTGCCGGCGCTGTCCGACGACTCCGGCCTTGCCGTCGATGCATTGGATGGCGCACCTGGTATCTATTCGGCGCGTTGGGGTGGTCCCAAAAAGGACTTCGACGCGGCCATGCGAAAGGTCGAAGACAAGCTGGCCCTTAAAGATTCCCGGGCAGCGCACTTTGTCTGTGCTCTCGCTCTCGCTTGGCCGGACGGCCACATAGAGACGTTCGAAGGCTGGATCCACGGTACACTTGTGTGGCCGCCACGCGGCACACTCGGATTTGGTTACGACCCTATGTTTTTGCCTGACGGCCGCGACGAGACCTTCGGCGAAATGGATCAGGAAGCGAAGCACCGAATAAGCCATCGCGCTAATGCGTTCCGAAAACTCGTCAACACCTGTATCGTGTGAGGCGCCTGCCATGGAGCCATTTGGCGTCTATGTGCATTGGCCGTTCTGTGAATCCAAGTGTCCATATTGTGACTTCAACAGCCATGTGCGCGACACTGTCGACGAAGATCGTTGGTGCGATGCGTTGCTGCGCGAGATCGAGACCGCGGCTGAAAGCGCACCCAAACGATCAGTAACTAGTATCTTCTTTGGTGGTGGCACGCCGTCGTTGATGCCGCCGGAGACGGTTGCCGCCGTCATCGCTCGAATTGAGGCTGTGTGGGGTCTTGCCGAGATGGTTGAAGTGACCCTTGAAGCTAACCCAACCTCAGTCGAGGCCGGAAAATTTTCAGCCTTGGCACAAGCAGGTATCAACCGGGTCTCCCTCGGCATTCAATCGCTGGACGACGGGGTACTGCGCTTTCTCGGCCGCGGTCATAGCGCTCGCGAAGCAATCGCCGCCATCGAGGTGGCGGCCGAACTCTTCGGGCGTTATAGCTTCGACCTGATCTACGCGCGGCCGGAACAACGTCTTCGCGACTGGCGCCGGGAACTTGAGTGTGCGCTGGCTCTCGCCAGCTCTCATATTTCGCTCTACCAGCTCACCATTGAGCAGGGCACACCGTTCCATGGTCTATTGCGACGAGGGCGATTGGCGCCCCTTGAGGACAAACCCGCCGCCGAGATGTTTCTCGAAACCCGTCAACGTTTGCATGAGGCCGGAATGCCGGCATATGAGACGTCAAATCACGCGTCACTCGGCGCCGAGTGTCAGCACAATTTGCTTTATTGGCGCTATCAGGACTACGCCGGAATCGGCCCCGGCGCTCACGGTAGGCTAACCTTAGACGGCTCAAAGCATGCGGTCGAAAGACGGCGTAATCCCGAACGTTGGCTGGAAGCGGTGGAGCGCGACGGCCACGGAACGCGCAGTGTAGAAAAACTCAATCGGGCCGAGCGCCTGATGGAATTGGTAATCATGGGTTTGCGAATTGGTGAAGGCATTCCAATCGAGCGGTTTCACCAGGTGACCGGCCAGGAATGGACTGACTGCCTTGACCGCGACGCGGTTAGTGTCCTTATCGATCAGGGACTTCTAGAAGACGATCCGAGCGTCATCCGGGCGACCGAAGCGGGGCATCTTTGCCTCAACACCGTGATCGAGCAGCTTCTCTCCTGATACCTTAACCACCGACCTAGGGGAACGCCGTCTCTGCAGGGCGGCGAATAGCGAAACCCCGGCGATTCACCTCGCGAATCTCGAATACACGCTCGGCCACACCTTCGCCTCGAAGCCGAAACAAACCGTCAACCCCAAGGAAACCATATGGCTGGACCAGTCGGGACGACGCAAAGTGGTGGCGCTTATGCGATTGCGAAAGAACCACAGCCAACGCCGTTGCATCGTACGCGAGCGATGTGATGGCGGCCGGTGGCCGGCCGTAAATCTTCCGATATCTCTCGAAAAAGTTTTTCCGCTCGGCTGCAGGTGGCGCAGCGTACCAGCCGCGACTCAGGGAAGGTTCGCTTTCTATATTAGCGGTCTGCGCCCAATTCGCGAGACCGAGAAGACGCACCGCAGGCTGGTCGACGTCGTAGTATGAAAGCAACGAGGCAATCGCTTTCAGCTGTTGACCGCTGCCGGGTAGCAAGACCGCGTCGTAATCGACTTCGCCCAGCGTATCGAGTTTTTCCAACCGCTTTAGAACCTGTTGTGACACTTCATCCTCGCGCGCTTCGAGTTCAGCGCGCTGTTCGAGCAAGGCCTTGTGGCGACGCTCATAGTCGGAAATCGCCTTGGCCGGAGCGGTGAAATCAGTCGACAACGGGTCGTAGTATTGAACCCGTACGACCACAGCCTCGTGGAATTCAGCGACCTCCTTCATCGCCGCCACAACCGCACGTCCATAGGCGTTGTTCGGGGCGAGTGCCGCATACCGGTAAATGCCCTCGGAGACAGCATACTCGATCATGGCTTCGACCTGCTGACGAGGCACGAAGCCGAGAATATACACCCCGTCTCCCGCAACAGCGCGGGAATTTGAAAATGCGACGACGGAAATACCTGCCCGCGACGCGACCGGCCGAACGGCTTGTACTGAGCCGGCGAGGAGTGGGCCCAAAATCAGTTCGACCCCAGCATTCACCGCCTCCGTCGCGGCTGCGGCGGCCCCTTCCGGGGTGCCGTTCGTGTCGAATGGAAAGATTGCGAGCTCTTCACCTGCCAGATCGAAAAGAGCAATCTGCGCAGCATCCAACAATTCGCGTCCGATCCGCGCCCGCGGCCCGCTCAAAGGCAGTAAGAGCGCGATTTTGCGTTCACGGGTCGGCGCGACGCCCTGTTGCGACGCCGGCGGCAAAGTCGCCACCTGCGTGCGTTCGGGAGTGACCACTGTTTGGACAGGCGCGGCTTCGACCTTGTTGGCGGTAAAAACGGCCTCGGCCTTGGACTTCGCCGTGAAAGCCGGCCCTTCCGGGTCGGTCTTGGGCGTGGAATGAACCGGTATGGAAGGCTGTTTTTGCGGTGGGGTCTTCGATAGCGTGGCCGTCTGGCAAGCGCCGAGCGCCAGACTGACGGTTAAACCGTAAAACAAAGCCGCGATTTTATAGATGCCGATAATGCTTCTCTCCCCACGATGACGTTGAACGGATCACCTGCGGTTTCAGCCGCAGGGCGAAGCCTAACTGCGCCAAAGCGGCAAGTAAACGCCGGCGGACGGGGTAGTCTTATTGCCGTGAACCGGACCGGAAAAAAACAGGCCGAGCGTTAGGACAACGGGCCGAGGGCGTTGCGGCAGGTCTGTTGCGGCTTAAAGGATATTCGATCCGCGACCGGCGATTTCGGACACTGGTCGGCGACAATGTCATTGTGGCGCGACGGGGCCGCTCGGTCGTCGCGGTTGAGGTCAAAGTCCCTAGCGACCTGCATGCGGCGACAAATTCCATAACGCAGCATCAAGGCCGGCGAATCGAGAATGTCGCTTTTTGGCTGATCGCGAATTGCCACGATTTGGCGGCGTGTTATTTGCGTTTCGATCTGCTGCTCATCCAGCCCTGGGCTCGGCCCCGCCACCTTCCAGATGCATGGCGCGCCAGTGACTGAGGCCGCTCGATCGCATATCTGTTCAAATTCTGGCGACATCCGGTGAATCGCATTATTATTCCAATCACCGTGAAACCGAATTGTGGCGCCATGAACCTTCCAATTCGTCTTGTCCTTTTATCTTTTATCATGCTGTTTCCGCTTAATGGATGTGGTCTGGCAGTCGGCGCTGGTGCGACCGCAGGCACCGCCGCCATGGAAGAGCGGGGCCTGGGCGCCGCGATCGACGACAAGATTATCCAGACGCAGATCAATGCGAAGTGGCTTGACGCGAATTCCAAGCTCTTCGTCGACATATCGAGCTCAGTGCACGAAGGCCGTGTCCTGCTTGCGGGCAACGTCCAGAAACCCGATCACCGCGTCGAGGCAGTGCGAATCGCCTGGAGCGTCGAAGGGGTCCGCGAGGTGATCAATCAGATTAAGATCAGCGACCGCACCGGTGTCATGGATTTTGCGCGGGACGTGTGGATTACAACAAAACTGACTGTAAAGTTGACCGTTGATAGCCAGGTAAAGGCCATTAACTATTCGATCGACACGGTCGACGGCCACGTTTTCATCATGGGGATCGCACAAAACCAGGACGAGTTGGACCGGGTACAGGCACATGCCCAGGACGTGAGCTATGTTCGACGGGTAACAAGTCATGCCGTCCTCAAGAACGATCCCTCCCGTCGCCTGAAT
>CAXGSZ010000190.1:0-5509 GCA_964012455.1 uncultured Alphaproteobacteria bacterium | reverse complement strand
CGGTTCGGAGAACTCGAGGCGCACGTGCTGCAGGACTTCTGCCTCGACGGTCATCCGGAAATATTCGTGGTCTCGAACTTAAAAGAGAATGGTAAACATATCGGTGCTTACGGGGGCTCAAAAGAATACCATTCCGACCTCGCCTATATCGAACAACCAAGCCTCGGCTCAGTTTTCCATTGTCTTGAATGTACCGAAGAGGGTGGCGAGACCGCCTTCGTCAGCATGTTCGAAGTTCACGACGCCCTGCCAGAGGAGCGTCGCGAATGGTTGACCCGACAGAAAGCCGTCTTTGATTATCCCTGGAACCATGTAAAACGGAACGCGCACCGCCCGCCGCTCACGGAGAAACAGATTGCGGACACACCACCGATCTCTCACCCCTGTGTGCGTACTCACCCCGAAACCGGTCGCCGCGCTGCCTTCTTCAGTCCGATCTGGATTCGTAATTTTGAAGGCATGAGCGAAGAAGAGAGCCAGCCGATTCTTGATGAGCTCTGCGAATTCGCGACAGGACCCGCATTCACCTATGTCCATAGTTGGCGTCCAGGCGATGTCCTGATCTGGGACAACCGCTCCAGTATGCACAAGGCGATGCCATTCGATGAGGTAAATGGCCGCCGGCTCATGCACCGGACAACGATTTGCGGCGACCGACCCTATCTGGACAGCTAGACCTCGCGCCGCCAGGACTCCTCTGATAGGGTCTCGAGAAGGTGCAAGGACCTGCAATCCAACTTGCCGAACCGGCGCCGGATTTTGACCCCAATTTCCGCTCGAAGCTCGAAGACCTTTTTTGGTGGCGGCGGGATTTTCGTCGACTTCAAACCGCTCCTCTGCCATCAGATGCCGCAGAGAAACTGATTGAAGCCGTGTGCTTGGCGCCTTCGGTAGGTTTGAGCGAATCTTGGCGTTTTGTCGTCGTTGCATCCAAGACGCCGAGACGCGCAATGCGCGGAAACTATGAACGCGCCAATGCTATCGCTCTCCGCGGTTACGAAGGCGATGACGCCCGGCTATACGCTTCTCTCAAGCTAAGCGGTATGGATGACGCGCCCCTACAGTTGGCAGTCTTCACTGATCAGGAGACAGATCAGGGCCGTCGGCTCGGCCGCGAGACAATGCCGGAAACCTTGACTTATTCCACCGTAGCGGCCGTCCATTCACTTTGGCTCGCGGCACGCGCCGAAGGAATTGGCGTGGGCTGGGTGTTGATATTGGAGACCGACTCGCTGAACGAAACCCTGGACGTTCCAGCGGTCTGGCACTTTGTCGTCTATCTTTGCGTTGGTTATCCGCGTGACGTGGAGGATCGTCCAAGTCTGAAAACTGCCGGCTGCGAATCTCGAAGAGCGGTCGAGGACTTTCTTATCGAGCGCTTAGCGTTACAAGGACCGCGACTTCCGCGACCTGTGCGACCGCGCCGAGTACATCGCCCGTCTGACCACCGATTTGACGTTTTGCAATCGTCGCGACTGCGGTGACGACAACAGCGGTCACACAGATCGCAACTAAAACATCCGATAGCCCTGAAAATCCCCAAGCGATCGCAAAGGCGACAGCCACGCCAAGCCAAGCCTGCGACGATCGCGGTTGACCCGAGACGGCTGACAGACCATCCGGCCGCGCTTGCGGAAGTAACGCCATAACGGGTCCGATCGCAGAACGCGAAATCGCCCCGGCGAGAATTAACGCAGACACCGCAAACCCGGACTCCGCAATACTGGTGAGCGCCGCGACACGGAACCCGATGGAGAAAATCAGGGCCGATACACCGTAGGTGCCGATTCGGCTGTCACGCATGATCGCAAGTTTCCGGTCTCGACTTATGCCGCCGCCAAAGCCATCGGCCACATCGGCAAGACCGTCTTCGTGCAAGCCTCCCGTCAGCGCGTACATAGCCGATATAGCCGCGATCGCTGATATCCAAACCGGTGTACCGGCCCAATCGAAAGCAGTAAGTATCAACCCGCCGACCAATCCGACGACGGCGCCAACAACAGGAAATACCCAAACCGTTGCGGATAGTGGGGTAGACGCGGTATGGGAACCACCTAGGGGAGCGCGGGTCAGGAATGTCGCGGCGATACGCAGCGCGGTTCCGGGATTCCATTCGATCTCGCTGGACACCTCTAGCTAGCTTTCCGATGTTGCGACACAAGGAAATTGACTTAACGAACCATCGACATTCGAGCAACAAGGAAGAATGGAACGTGGACTGGCTAAAACAGACAATTCGGAATCTGCCGGCACCAAATACAGAAATGGGGCAAGCGGCGGCGGCGCGTCAGGCGGAGCTCACTAAACCGGCCGGATCGCTCGGGCGGCTTGAAGAACTCGCCTGCTGGCTTGCCGCTTGGCAGGGCAAACACCCGCCAACCGTGGCAACGCCGCACGTTATCGTCTTTGCCGGAAATCACGGTGTCGCCGCCAACGGCGTTTCTGCCTATCCGCCGGAGGTCACCGTCCAAATGGTCGCCAACTTCGAGGCTGGTGGCGCCGCCATCAATGCACTTTGCAACGACATTGGCGCAAGGCTGTCCGTCATCCCCATCATACTCGATCGACCGACGGCCGACTTCACGCAAGCCCCGGCTATGACCAAAGCAGAATTTGACGTGGCGGTTACGATTGGTCGTGATGCTGTTCCCCGGGACGCGGATATCCTGTTGCTCGGTGAAATGGGGATTGGCAATACCACCGCTGCCGCGATACTTGCCCGATCGCTGTTCGGCGGCAAAGCGGAAGATTGGGTGGGCCCAGGAACCGGCGTTGATGCCGCGGGTATTGAACGTAAACGCAAAACGGTCGAAACCGCATTTCAGTTTCATGAAGGACATCTTGCCGACCCCTTCGAAGCGTTGCGCCGCGTCGGCGGACGCGAGCTTGCAGCCATTGCCGGCGCCTGCCTCGAAGCCCGTATGCAAGGCATTCCCGTCTTGCTCGACGGATTCGTTTCATGCGCATCCGCAGCCACACTGAACGCTATCAATCCTGTCGCTCTCGATCACTGCCAGATATCCCATCTCTCGGCCGAACCTGGTCACCGACGCCTGCTTCAGGCGCTTGATATGCGCGCGTTGCTCGATCTCGACATGCGTTTGGGCGAGGCGTCTGGAGCGGCGGTCGCGCTTTCGATCCTCCGTGCTGCAATCGCAGCCCATACGGGTATGGCAACCTTCGAGGAAGCGGGTGTTTCCGGCGCAGCGGCTCCGGACTGACACGAATCTGGCTAGCTCGCATGAAATCTCCGTGTTAGCATCATATAGTCGAAGGGAAGGAAGCCGGTGCCCTCCTCGGAGGTAATCCGGCGCTGCCCCCGCAACTGTGAACGGTGAGATCGTGGCAAATGCCACTGGCGGACGTCCGCCGGGAAGGCGCCACGAACAATGACCCGAAGCCAGGATACTTCTATCGACATCGGAGAAACACCATGCCTCGGAGGGAGGGCGCCGCGGTGTCGACTACGAATTCTTTGCCGCGGGTCACCTTGGTTCTTGGTGGCGCGCGTTCCGGAAAAAGCGCTTATGCCGAGGGCTTGGTTGCCGAGTCCAGCCTCGCGCCCGTCTATTTAGCGACCGCGACGTCAAGTGATGACGAAATGTCTGAACGCGTGCGCGCCCATCGTGAGAGACGGGGAGACGCCTGGACAACGATTGAAGAGCCACTCGATCTCGCCCAAGCGCTGACGCAACATTCGGCATCAGACAAGGCTATCCTGGTTGATTGCTTGACGCTTTGGCTTAGCAACCTGATGACCTTATCCCGTGACATCGACGCGGAGACCGAGCGACTGGTTTCAGTGCTGCCCAGCCTCCCGTCCCCTGTCGTATTTGTCACCAACGAAGTCGGCCTTGGGATCGTGCCGGCGAACGACCTCGCCCGCGCTTTCCGCGACCATGCTGGAAAACTTCATCAATCCGTTGCGCGTGCAGCCGACCGTGTCGTTCTTATGGTTGCCGGTCTACCCATGTCATTGACCCAGGCCAACTAACCACTTTTCGAAGGAACAAGAATGTCGGAACACCGCAAAATTCCAACCACCGTCGTTACCGGGTTTCTGGGCGCGGGCAAAACCACCTTGATCCGACACTTGCTGGAAACGGCAAATGGCAAACGACTGGCGTTGATCATCAATGAGTTCGGGGACATCGGCGTTGACGGCGAGGTCCTAAAGGCCTGTGGCAATGAAGATTGCGGTGAAGAGGATATTGTAGAGCTCGCGAATGGCTGCATCTGCTGCACGGTTGCGGACGATTTCGTGCCAACCATCGAGGGTCTTCTGGCACGCAACCCTCAACCCGATCATATCGTGATCGAGACGTCTGGTCTCGCACTGCCGAAACCCCTGATACGTGCGTTCGGTTGGCCTGAAATCAGGACTCGACTAACCGTCGACGGAGTTGTCGCCGTGGTCGACGGCCCGGCCGTAGACGCCGGCGTCTTCGCCGCTGATCCGGATGCAGTCCAAGAACAGCGAGAGGCGGACGAAGCCCTCGATCACGAAAGCCCGCTTGAGGAAGTTTTCGAGGACCAGGTTAACTGCGCCGACCTCGTAATCGTCAATAAGACGGACGAGATGTCAGCCGACTCGCTCGAAAGGACAACGACCGGATTGCGCACCAAATTGCGGACGTCGGTCAAACTGATCGAGACGAGCCATGCCGCCATTGACGCGGATGTCTTGCTTGGTCTCGTGGCCGCTGCGGAAAACGATCTTGAGACAAGGCCATCGCACCATGACGGGTCCGATGATCACGAGCATGACGATTTCGATACCTTTGTCGTCGAGCTGCCAGAAATCGCAAATCCGGATGTTCTGACAGACCGGATTGAGAAACTTTTCACGAGACACGACGTATTGCGATTGAAGGGCTTCGCGGCAATTGCCGGTCGCGACATGCGGTTGCTCATTCAGGGCGTAGGCACACGCCTAAACTCATATTTCGACCGTGACTGGCGGCCAGAAGAGTCTCGACGGACCCGGCTGGTCGTCATCGGTCTGCACGGATTGGACCGCGCCGGAATTGAATCGATCCTCGAAGGGGCAGCGGACTAATCTATGCATTTGTTGGCCGCACAACCGGGGGAGATCGTTGACGGTAGTGAGGCCGTCGACCTTAGTCAAACTCCGGGCGAGATCGTCTTCATCTCGGCGGCGGACACTGAACTTGCCTGTCTATCGGCGGCCCGCAGTGACCTTGGCGATACCGTTCCAAGTTTGCGTCTCGCCAAC
The DNA here is from genome assembly GCA_964012455.1 of uncultured Alphaproteobacteria bacterium. GTDB lineage: Bacteria > Pseudomonadota > Alphaproteobacteria > UBA8366 > UBA8366 > UBA6544. The sequence continues at coordinate 273 of CAXGSZ010000190.1, read as the reverse complement.
CTTATGTCCCTTTCCCACAACATGTCGGTCGATCTCTATGTCGACTCAGTGATACGCCACGCTCAGCTCGTCGTAGTTCGCTGTCTCGGCGGCGCCGGGTATTGGCCCTATGGGATTGAACGCATTTCAGAGACATGCCGCAGCCGAAATATCCCCCTCGCCCTATTGCCCGGGGACGATCAGCCAGACGCAACGCTCGACGGTCTCAGTACTATGGACCGTGAGGCGCGCCACGGGCTCTGGCAATATCGCATTCACGGCGGCGAAGAAAAC
>CAXGSZ010000189.1:0-5526 GCA_964012455.1 uncultured Alphaproteobacteria bacterium | reverse complement strand
CGGTCATGAAATTGACAGAGCGCCACGGATGGTAGGGTTGTTTCTCCCCCCAGCCGATTGGCACGAAGATGGAAGACCGGCGGATGCCAGGTGTAATCCAGGCGCGGGCCTCGATATCGCCATGCGAAGTTTCAATCCGGACCCGGTCACCATCCTCAAGCCACAGGGTCGCCGCCTTGTCCGGATGGATCTGGGCGTACAGGTCCGGCCACATTTCCTGACTCTGCCAGAAATAATGGGTCCAGCTGTGGAAATGCGGGGCCGGTGGGCGACCGGTCACCAGCTCCATGTCGTAACCCTCGCGGCGCAGTTTCCTGCCCGGCGTCTCCTCATTCGGCGATACAATACGTCCCGGGACCGCCAGGGTATTGGGATAGAACGGCGATACGATACCGTCCGCGTCGTCGCCTTCCTCTATCTGCACGTAGGGCAGATCGATCAGCTGTTCTCGTTCGCTATAGAAACTCGGCAGGGCGGAGAGGCCCATGGTGCGGAACTTCGCGTCCAGCTCTTCGGTCCAAAACTGCAGCTTGCCGTTCTGGGTATTGAAACGGAACCCGTCCGGCGCGCCGGCCGCTGTGGTACCTTCGAGAAACAGGGTTTCCTGCTCGTCCGCCGTCTCGCTCGTAACCGGGAAGCGGACCCAGCGGTACGGCGTCGAATGGAGCCGCTTCTGCGTAACGCCGTTCATGGTCGGATGATTGATCATTTCCTGGTCCCAGAACAGCGCGGTGTCCTTGTACTCGTCCTTCATGACATCGTCGAAACCGAACCGCTTGCCGAGCTCGGTCCAGATCCAGGAATCCGGCTTGGCCTCGCCCGGCGGATCGATCATCCGGTCGACCCAGACGATGCGGCGGTCGTCGCAGGCCCGGCCGATATCACCGGCCTCGATAGCAGGGGCCGCCGGCAAAACATAATCGGCGAAGGCCGATGTCTCGTTCTGGAACAGGTCGATATGCACCAGCAGGTCGAGCGCCTTGAAGGCCTCACGGGTGCGTTCCTGGTTTGGCCATTGCGCCATCGGGTTGTTGCCCGCGATCAACGCCTTAAGCGAATAGGGCTTGCCCTGGATCATGGCTTCGGTCCAGCCGGCGGGGCTCTTGCGGATCTTCGGCTTTCGGATCTCCGCGCGCCGCTGTTCCGGCGCATTGGCCCAGAGTTCCGGCGCGAAGGACATGTTCATATAGGCGCCGCCCTTGCGGCCCCAGTTCCCGGTGATCGCAGCGAGGAACATTAACACCCGGTTGGTCTGCGCCGAGTTGGTGTGTTGATTGACGCCACGGCTGCAGAAGATGATGCAACCGTCCGCCGTCGCCACCTCCTCTGCAAGGCGACGGATGTCCTCCGCCGAGATATCGGTGATCCCCGCCGCCCAATCCGGCGTGTAGCCCTCCTCATCGAGGAAATCGCGCCAGCGTTCCCAGCCCTCGACCCAGTCTTTGCAATAGCGTTTGTCGTGCAGATCGTTCGCCAGGATATGCTGGGCCATGGCCATGCCGAGCGCCATATCAGTGCCGGGACGGATCGCATGCCAGCGGTCCGCCTTGCTCGCGGTCGCCGAAAAGCGCGGATCGACCACGACCATCGGCGTCCGGTTCTTGACGCGCCAGTTGTTGACCATGCCGAAATAGACGGGCCGGGTCTCCGCCTGATTGTCGCCGATGTAGAGATACATCCCAGCACTGCCAATATCATCATCGGTATAGCTGTTGCCGCAGCCATTGGCGCCATGGGTCAACTGGTAAGTGAGATTCTTACCGGCAGCGCAGAATGGATCGGTCGTTTCAACATTCGGTGTGCCCCACATCTGCCCGAACAATCGGATAAACCCGCGTATAGTGATCATGCCAGTGCGCGTGCCGGCGAAAATGCCGAGCGCTTCCGGTTCACTCTCCCGCAGTGGGCCGATCTTCGCGGCAATTTCGGTGAACGCCTGCTCCCAGGAAATCAGCTTGAACTTGCCCTCGCCCCGCGCGCCGACGCGCTTCAAGGGCTGCGTTAGCCGCCGGTCGTTGTGATACATCTGCAGGGTATGCTGCGATTTAGGACAGACGCGGCCCTCGAGAATCGGATCCTCGTCATTTCCCGTCACCTTGACCAACTTTTCGCCGGCGAAATGGAACTTCACGCTGCAGGAGTTAAAACAAAGCGTGCAGCTTCCAGGAACCACCCGGTCGGGTTTCCGGTCCTCGCGCGGCAGGCCATAGGGAAAGGCGGCGCCATTTTTCTCGAAGGCAGTTTGCGCTTCTGGCGGATCGACGACCGCGGGCCGTCGACGCTCCGGCAGGGCGGCTGCGTTCGATGGTTCACCGATCCGGTCAAGATAGACCGTCGCCGGCCCAAGCAGGAAGGAGTCGTGATCACGCACCATACGACCGTCCGCCTCGGCCTGCGCCAGATGATCGGATCTTTTACCGAAGGAAATGGCGCGCCCCGGGCAAACGCTTGCGCAGGCGGGACCGAGACCCTCGCTCCGCCGGTCGGAACAAAGATCGCATTTGACCGCGTGATGGCCGCGAGGGTCGTAGCCCATCGCGCCGTAAGGACAGGCGGTAACACATTCACCGCAACCGGTGCATAGGCTCTCGTCGACCAACACGACGCCGGTCTCCGGGTCCTTCGAAATCGCCTTCGGATTGACAGGGCAGGCACGTAGGCACGCAGGCCGCTCGCAGTGCTGGCAGGTTACGGTTAGAAAATCGAGCGCCGCCTCGTTCTCGTCGCCGAGCCACACCACACGGTTACGGAACTCACCCGGGCCGAGGCCGTGTTCCTGCTTGCAGGCAGCCTCGCAGCTCTTGCAGCCGATACAGCGTTCGAGATCTAACATCAGGGAAAGTCGGCCCATGTTCAGCCCTTTACCATTTAGTCAAATGCCACCAGTAAATCTCGCCGCCATCGGCAACATACCCGGCAAAGAAAGTCACGGTGACCACGTGGATGACAAGCCCGATCACGAACAGGCCCGCGAGGGCGAGATGCGCCGCGCGCCACCAAGCTTGAGCTCGGCCGACGCTTTCCCGCACGCCTATCAGGGCCTCCTCCTCGCGTACAAGGCGAAGGTAGGCCAGAGCCAGGAGGGGGTGGCCAAGCCAGTGCGATAGGTTCGGCGAGAACAAGGCTTCCTCGGCACTTGGGTCGAGGCGGGTAAGCAAATCTCGCTTCAGCTCGATGAGCGCTTGCAGGCGTGCGCGTAACGCCGGATCGGGCGCGGCAAACCCCGGGCGCTTGGTGCCGAGGGTCGCCGCCATGCGCTTCGCCCCCCAGACCCGCGCCCAGAAACCAAGGGCGGCGAGGCCGAGCAGCGCCAGGATCAACAGCGCCGGCGGGCGGCGCATGTATCCCACCGAATGGATTGCGATGCAGAGACTGCCGAGGCACGCCAGGTTCACGTGCGCCGCGAACCATGCGACGGGCGACCCCAAACCCCGACCCCGCTTTGCAATGGAAAAACTGGCCGCGGTTAACAGCAGCACCGCGCCCGTAACGCCCATCAGGTAGAGCTCGGGGCTGCCCGGCGTACGCCAGGCCTCGGGCATCCGCGGCAATACGACGAAGTAGAGCGCGATGGCCGCCACCGTGGCGCCAACGAGAAGGGTCAACCGGCGATTATCGAGGTCGGGACGATGCATCTCAGGAAGCAAAGATAGAGGGCACAGACGTCGACTCCAGCGGAAATCTCATTTGCCTGTATCACGTCGAAAGTTACTTTTTCTATGTGGAGACAATCGAATGGCTAAACTGAAAATTGGCGCTATGCCGCGACGGGTCGAAGATGAACGGTTTCTGACGGGATCGGGATGCGATGTGGACGATCTGCAGCCCGAGAATCTAGCCCATGCGGCGATCGTGCGCGCACCGCACGCCCACACGGACCTGCAAGGCATGGACACGGCCGCAGCCAAGGACATGCCAGGCGTCATCGCCGTCATGACGGGAAGTGATCTGGAGGCAGCCGGCATCGGGCCGATGCAACCCTACGAAAAGGTCAACGTCTTTTCGGGCGACCGCTTCCAATTTCCAACGCAACACCCGTTGGCGAGAGACCGCATGCGCTATGCCGTCGAGCCAGTGGCGTTAGTCATCGCGGAGTCCCGCAGCGAAGCCCGCGACCCAAGGCCTGAGACCGATCATGCCATTCAACTGATGAAGGCGTTCGTCACACAGCAATTCGAGGGCATGGCATCATGACGCATTACGATTTCATTATCGTCGGCGGCGGTTCGGCTGGGTCGGTCTTGGCCAACCGGCTCTCGGCCCGTAGCGCCAACCAAGTTTTGATCTGCGAGGCCGGCCAGGACACCCCGCATGGTGCGGTGCCGGAGGTCATCCTCGATTCATATCCCGGAAAGGCCTATCTCGACCCGCGCTTCCACTGGAACGATCTCAAGGTCACGACGGAAGCGTTCTCGCACAATGCGCCCGACAGCGAACGCCCACCATTGAGAAAGTATGAACAGGCCCGCGTGCTCGGGGGCGGATCATCGATTAACGGTCAGCTGGCGAACCGCGGGGCGCCGACGGACTACAACGAGTGGGAAGAGCGTGGAGCTTCCGGCTGGAACTGGGATGCCGTGCTGCCGTACTTCAAGAAAGTAGAGCGCGACATGGACTTTAACGGGCCCTTCCATGGCAAGGAGGGCCGCATTCCCGTCCGCCGCGTTTTCCCGGATCAATGGAACGGCTACTCGAAGGCGGTCGCGGAGGCGCTGGAGCGGAAGGGGTACACATATCTTCGGGACCAGAACGGTGCCTTTGAGGAGGGGTACTTCCCGATCACGATGTCGAACGCCTACGAACGGCGGGTTTCGGCGGCAATCGGTTATCTCGATCCCGGCACGCGCCTGCGCGACAACCTCAAGATATCGACCGAGACGCAAGTCACGGAGTTGCTTTTCGACGGACTGCGCTGCACCGGCGTCAAGGCGCTCGTTGCCGGCAAGGAACAAGAGTTCCGCGGCAATCAAGTCATTCTGTCGTCGGGCGCGATCCATTCTCCGGCGCATCTTATGCGCGCGGGAATCGGACCCGCCATCCAGCTCGGCGAACACGGGATCGCGGTGCGGCAAAACCTGGCTGGCGTCGGCCAGCGGCTGATGGATCACCCGGCCATTGCGGTCGCATCTTTCCTGCATCCGCATGCCCGGCTCAACGAACATTCGCGGCGGCACATTCTGATGGGCTACCGGTACTCGTCCAAGATTGGCGGCGCGCCCGCGGGCGACATGTTCGTCGTTGCCTGCGGAAAATCGTCCTGGCACGCGGTTGGCGAGCAAATCGCCACACTGCTGATCTTCGTCAACAAAACCTTCTCCGAAGCGGGCCATGTCAAACTTGCCTCCGCGGATTGGCGCGACGAACCCACGGTGGATTTCAACCTTCTTTCCGACACGCGCGATCTTGAACGACTGATGGAAGGATTCCGCCAGCTCGCGGCACTGCATCTCGATCCCGCACTGCAAAACGCAGTCAGCAATCCCTTCCCGGCGAGCTATAGCGACAAGGTCCGACAAGTCGGTGTCG
>CAXGSZ010000188.1:0-5537 GCA_964012455.1 uncultured Alphaproteobacteria bacterium | reverse complement strand
CGCGCCGGCGTCAATCGAGCGCGGCGCGGACGATGATCTCCACCTTGAAGTCGGGATGCGCCAACGGCACCTGCCCGCAGGCGCGGGTCGGTGGGTTATCGGGATCAATCCATGCGTCCCAGACAGCGTTCATCTCTCCGAACAGCGCCATGTCGCTGATCCATATCTCGGCGCATAGAAGTTTCGACTTGCTGGTGCCCACTTCCGCAAGATAACCGTCGATCTTGGCCAGAACCTGACTGGTTTGAGTCGCGATATCGGCGTCGCGGTCGTCGCCGACGATACCGGCGAGATAAACAGTATTGTTGTGGACCACGATCTGGCTCATCCGGGGTCCTTTATGTCGGCGCTCGATTGTCATACTGGGCATTCCTCCCTTTAGAATTATAGAATCTGATTCGGTTTCGGCGCCTAAATGATTCCGCATCGCCGAATTAACCGAATTTACACAATTTCATGTTCTAAATTTTTCTCCGAAGAGTCCATGGCGTTTGCGCGCATCTTAGGGTTCTTGGACGCGGACGATGTCGTGACGCTCGATAACGAGCGGCAGCTCTATGCCGAGCATAAGCATGAGCCCCTGAAGCAGTTCAACGGAGCTCGCTTTACCGGTTCGGTCGCGCCAGAAATTTACGAGCCCGATGCTCTCCGTGCGGATCGCGAGCGGATCTAGCAGGCGGGGTCTTAACCTCGGACCATTCCTCGTATAGGATAGAGTTGATGCTGGATAAAGCCTTTGGGGGGCGCCATGAAAACGATTTTAGTTCCGCTGGAGGAAAGCGACGTGTTGCCGTCCATACTCGAGACTGCATTGATTGTCGGGCAAAGATTCAACAGCTATATCGAAGGACTCTACGAGCAGCCCGGGCTGACCGAGGTTGTCGTCGCCGGCGAAGGCCTCGGGGTTACGCCACCCGACTTGGTGGAAAACTTCCAACAACAAGAGAAAGAACGGGCCGTCCGGGCACACGAACTCTTTGAAGCATTCATGAAGGAGAAGGGCGTACCGCTCGACGGCGGCGGCGCGCCGCAAGATCTTGCGACCGCGGGGTGGGTCGAGGAAGAAGCTCCAGGCCGCGATCTTGTCGGCAATCGCGGTAGGCTATTCGATCTGATTGTTGTTGGCCGTCCAGTGCGAAATTCCGCGACGCCGACAATGAGCTTACTGGAAGCCGCCCTGTTCGAGACAGGCCGTCCCATTCTCATTGCGCCACCGAAACCTCCGGGACAGCTCGGCAAGAATATCATGATCTCATGGAACGGAAGTTACGAAACGCCCCAATGCATCAGCTTCGGTATGCCTATGCTTCAGTCGGCGGAAAAGGTGACCGTACTGCAAGTAGAAGAAGGCATGGTTCCCGGCCCAACCGCTGCCGACGCAACGATCCACCTGCGACGCAACGGCGTCGCAGCAGAAGCGCTCAACGTGGATGCAGGTAGGCGCACGGCAGGCGAAGCGGTTCTCGAAGAGGCCGAGAAGCTCGGCGCGGACATGTTAATCAAGGGTGCGTACACGCGCAGCCGCATCCGACAAATGATCTTTGGTGGCATTACTAGTCACATACTGGACGCGGCGGAAATGCCTGTCCTGATGTGCCATTAAAGCTTTCATTCGCCAGAACACTTAGTGCGATTCGCACCACCTCCGCCAAATGTCGCGGTAGATGACCTCGACGGAGGCAACGTACTTTTGAATGTCGCCCATGGGAGACGCAGCTATACGCTGGCGCATACCAGACCGCAACGCTGCCAGCAGCTCAGGCGACTGCGCCATTCGAACGGCAATGTCGACGTATTCCGTCGTATCTTTCGCAATCAATTCATCAAGACCGATCGCGTGCAATGCGGAAGCACCGATCCTCCCGGCAACCGTGTTACCGTTCAACGTAACAACCGGGACGCCCATCCAAAGGGAATCGGCGGTGCTGATACCGCCCGCATGAGGGAACGCGTCTAACATAAGATCGACCTGGTCATGCTTCGCCAGATGTTTCGGCTGCGGATTGCCGCCGAGCAGGTCAACACGATCCCGATTGATCCCGGTCACATCGAGACGCCGATGAAAATCTACGACGACATCGCCTCTGTCGAAAGCTTGGGATTTGACGACGAAGCGCGCGTCCGGCACGCGGCTCAAAATCTCCGACCAGACTTTTAGGGCGGAATCACTCATCTTTTCCAGTCGGTTGAAGCTGCCGAACGTCACAAATCCGTTGCGTTCGGCAGGCCCCGGAGCAGTGTTCGGACACGGATCAGGCGGCAAGTAGGGAATATGACTCGGCAGGTCGCGGATGCCTTCCGCATAGAGGTCGCGCTCCTCTTCAGGCACGACAACACGGTCCGTCAGAAAATAGTCCATCGTCGACAGGCCCGTCCCCGTCGCAAATCCCCATGCATGAACCTGCACGGGCGCCGACTTGCGCGCGAACACCGGCAATCTGTTGCCTGCCGAATGCCCGGACAGGTCGACAAGGATATCGATGGCATCGCCGCGGATGAGGTGTGCCAGTTGTTCGTGGCCAAGACGGCTACAAGTCCGCCACTCGGTGGCCGCTCCGCGCAGCGCTCCGGTAATATCATCCTCTACGACGTTGGACGCGTAACAAATCACATCGAAACCGTCCCTGTCGAAATGTTGGATCATTGGCCCGAATCCGTTGACCGCCGAGTGGCGCCGGAAATCCGCGGACACATAGCCGATGCGGAGTTTCCGCTCTGGATCAGGATCATTGCGGTGAGGCGCGATGTAACCTACGAGTGGCTCCGCATGCTGTTCGTTCCAGCGATAGCGTTCGGCCTGATGATCGCGGATGTCGTACCTATCGTTGAAATCGAGCGCGAAAATCAGATTGCTGTGACCCGTCGCATGGCGGGGATCGAGCTCGACCGTTCGCCGATAGGCGTCTTCCGCACCCGCGTGCTCGCCGAGCGCCCTCAATGCCACGCCGAGATTGTTGTGAGCTTCCGCCGTATCAGGCGCAAGTTCGATCGCACGGCGCGCCGATGACACCGCCTCGATCTGCCTTTCCAGAAGATTGAACGCGGCGGCAAGGTTGACGTGCGCCTGCACAAGCTGTGGATCATGCTTAAGGGCCTGTCCAAAACACTCCACGCCCTCTTCCGGACGCCACATCTTAACGAGCAGACTACCAAGATTCTGCCATGCGGCAGCGTATTCAGGCCTTAGCCGGACGGATTCCCGAAAAGAAACCTCGGCATCTTCCAACTCTCCAAGCTCCATCAATACATTTGCGAGATTGTTTCGTGCTTCCGCAGATCGCGGCGCCATTTCAACCGTCCGGCCCAAAACCTTGGCAGCACCACTGAAGTCTCCAGCACGTTGCAATTGTAGACCCAGATTGTGATGCAATTCGGCGTTATCTGGCGCAATCTCCAACGCCTTTCGACAGATCGTAACCGCTTCATCCAGTCTGCCCATTCCATCGAGAGCACCCGCGAGGCTCCCGTATGCCGGCAAATGCCCGGGTGCGATTGCGATCGCATTACGGAGCGATGTTTCCGCTTCATCGAGCCGGCCGGCCTCCCTCAGAAAGACACCGAGGTTATTGTGGTAATCAACTGCATCGTCCTTCAATTCGATCGCTTGCCGAATCAGATAGATGCCTTCATCGATCGCACCTGCCTGTGCCAATGCCACCCCTTTCATGTGGTAGATTTCCGCTTCGCGTGGTGCCGCGGCAAGCGCCTGATCATACAGCGCGACGGCATCATCGAAGCGATCCGCACCATGATGCTCGATGGCGGCCTGCATGAGGCGCGGGACTTCCTTCACATCCGGGGCCGGAGGTGGTGGTGCCTGCCCGCTGTTCGTCGGGAGATCTTTATCCGGTTGCGCGCTACCCCGGCGGCCCGCGCACCACTTTTGCCACAGACGACGGTACTGCGCCTCAACCTCCCTCGCATAGAGCTTCGGGTTGCCCAATGGAAGCTCTTGCAACGACCTGCGAAGCGATTGCCGGTTGGATTCCAATTCGGAAGTACTCTCTGCCAGACGAACGGCGGCATCGACATATTGATCCGCTGAAGTCGTCACCCAATCGCCATGTCCGCTCGCGGAGACAATCGACGAGGCAATTCTGCTCGCCGGTGCCGTCCCGTAGCGCGTGATGATCGGAACACCCATCCAAAGCGTCTCGAGCGTGGTGACACCACCGTTGTTCGGAAAAGGATCAAGCGCGATATCGACATCTTCAAGGGCCTTCAGATGCTCGAACCATTTCGTCCCACCCCTGAAATCCACACGTGATAGATCGATACTGTGATCGGTCAGCCGATGTTTCAGTTTTTCGAGGACGATGTCCTGGTCCAAAGCGAGATGCTTTAGCAAAAGATAGGCCTTGCCGACGCGATTCAGTATCCGTGACCAGGCGCTCAACGCTCCATCGCTGATTTTCTCAACCCGATTGAAACATCCAAAAGTCACATAGCCGTTTGCAAGCGCCGGGGTGCTGGTGACATCGGGCGCGGTCGTTGGCGGCGTGAATCCGAGGCAGCACGACAAATTGATGATTTCTTCAGCACAGTGCCCGGCATCCTCTGGCGGAACGATGAGCGAATCCGCAAAGAAGTAGTCCATCGCCGACATGCCCGTACCGGTGCAGTGACCCCATCCGGTAATCTGAATAGGCGCTGGTTTTCGTGCGAAGGCCAGCAATTTACCGCCTTCCGAATGCCCGGACAGGTCGACCAGAATATCGATCTCATCGGACCTTATGCGCTCGGCAAGAGCAGCTTCATCCAGCCCCCACGACGGTCGCCACACATCCGCGGAAGCCATGAACCTTTCAGTAATCGAATCCGAATTCGCCGACGTCATGTAGCAGTACACTTCAAATGCTGCGCGGTCCCGCTCAAAGATCATACCGCCGAACGCACTCTGTGCCGAATGCGCCCGAAAATCGCCGGATACATATCCGATACGAAGCTTTCGGTCGGGGCTGGGATTGTTGGGAAACTCTAAACGTTCGGGGAGCAAGGGTGCCGCAAATTTTTCCGCCCAACGTCGGCGCAAAATCTGCTGGTCCTCAAATGACAGGTCCGGATTGAAATCACCGACAAAGATCAGATTCGAATATGCGTTCTCGAAATCCGGATTGATCTCGAGAACACGGCGCAAAAGAGTTTCCGCCTCTGCTGAATCGCCGCGTTGGCGCGCAATGGACGCAAGCAGGTTCAGCGTTTCCGGTCGATCCGCCTCGAGCGCTTCGGCCTGCAGCGCGGCGGCTTCTGCCTCCTCGAAACGATTCTGGCCAGCAAGCAAGACAGCGAGGTGCAGATGCGCATTAGTATAGCCAGGATCAAGGCGGATCGTATTCAGATACTCTTCCTCGGCATCCTCAAACTGACCGACAAACTGATACACATTTGCCAAATTCGCATGAAACATCGGGACGCCGGGACGCGCGTCAATTGCACGGCGCAGTAGTTCCTCGGCAGGCGCAACATTGCCCAACTGGTATTGTAGCAATCCCTTGAAATGTAGTGCCTCGGCGTTGTGCGGGTCGCTGGCCAGAACC
>CAXGSZ010000187.1:0-5550 GCA_964012455.1 uncultured Alphaproteobacteria bacterium | reverse complement strand
CAACAAAAGAATCGATCGCTCCTCGGCGGGCGCGATGTGGACGTACAGCGCGCGAAAGTGCCGAACAAAGGCGTTTACTATCGCGTCCAGTCGGGCCCGTTCGCGGGCTCAGGCGATGCTAAAAATCTATGCGATGCGTTGAAGCGGCGAAAGCAAGGTTGTTTCGTCGTCCGTAGGAGATGAAGCCATGACGGTAGCCACAATTTTCACTTGCGCCGGTCACCAGCTGACAGATGATGAACGAGCCTTCTTTAAGGATGCTGACCCATTCGGCTTCATTCTGTTTGCGGAAAATATCGACACGCAGGATCAGATTAGGGCCCTGACTGCATCGCTACGGGAGACCGTCGGCCGCGACGATGCTCCCATTTTGATAGACCAGGAAGGTGGTCGTGTCGCACGCCTGACACCGCCGCAATGGCGGAGCGCCCCGCCGGCGAAGGCCTTCGGTGACCTTGCGCTCGGGGATATGGAAGCCGCGCGACGGGCAGCCGAAATCAACGCAAGGCTTATCGCTGCGGAGCTGTTTGATCTTGGTATAGATGTGGATTGCGCGCCGGTTCTCGATTTATCAATCCCTGGTGCTCATGATGTGATTGGGGATCGCTCATTTGGGGGTAACCCCGATCTCGTGATTGCCGTCGCACGCGCCTTTGCTGATGGATTGATGGCGGGGGGCGTATTACCGATGATTAAGCACGTGCCGGGACATGGCCGTGCGATGGCGGATAGTCATAAGGAACTGCCAGCCGTCGACTTACCTCGTGCAGAATTGGAAACGACAGATTTTGCACCTTTCAAAGGCCTATCAGATATGCCGCTGGCGATGACTGCGCATATTCTATTTCCGCAGATTGACCCGGAACGTCCGACTACGGTTTCACCGTTGATTATCCGAGAGGTTGTCCGTGGATATATTGGTTTTGAAGGCTTGATCGTGAGTGACGACGTCACCATGGCGGCATTGAGCGGTACGGACCGGGAACGTGCTGAGCAGACGCGCGAAGCTGGCTGCGATATTGTTCTGCATTGTTACGCGGATTTGCCGCAGATGCAGGAAATTGCAACAGGGAGCGGGGAATTGAGCCAAGAGTCGGAAACTCGTTTTAAAAACGCACGTAAACGAATTGCAAACGACCCCCAAGCTTCTGATATAACCGCGCTTTCGAGCGAACTCGACGAACTCCTCAAGGCGTGATCGTCGCGTGGGTTTCGATATTGAAACCATTCTTCATGCGGCTTCCGTTTGGGCGATCCCGATACTTCTTGCCATCACTCTTCACGAGGCTGCTCATGGGTGGGCGGCGTGGATGCTCGGCGATCCAACGGCACAGGCTCTAGGGCGGGTCACCTTTAATCCCCTGAAACACGTCGATCCCTTCGGTACGGTCATCCTTCCAGCGTTTCTCGTGTTCACCGGTGTTCCATTTCTCTTCGGATGGGCGAAGCCGGTTCCCGTTGATATGAGAAGGCTGCGAAACCCGCGACGCGACATGGCGCTTGTCGCCGCCGCCGGCCCGTTAACCAACCTTGCATTGGCCTGGGCATCAGCGGTGGCGGTTCATCTATTGTTTTTGCTGCCGAATGAAGCTGCGATATGGGTGGCGGAAAACTTAGAGAGATCTATACAGATAAACCTAATTCTCGCGGTCCTTAATATGCTACCGCTACCGCCACTCGATGGAGGGCGTGTGGCGGTTGGTATATTGCCGGACGCCTTGGCCTATCCGCTTGCGCGGCTCGGAAAATTCGGACTGTTCATTCTGATTGGCCTATTGTTCATTGTACCGATGTTCACGCAAAGGCTCGGGCTCGAGTTTGACCTTATCGGTCTATTGATCCGAGAGCCGGTGATTTGGCTCAAGAATGCGTTGTTTGCAGTGACGGGACTTCAATGACTGACGAAACCGAAGGTCGCCCCCCGGGCGCAAACGAAAACGAACCCTTTGAGGACGAGCGCCCGCCGTACAAAGCGGGCGTTGAGGAGTTGGTGCTTGAAATCGATGGTTATGAAGGGCCGATAGATATCCTGCTGACTTTGGCGCGAGATCAGAAGGTCGACCTGACGAAAATTTCGATCCTCGAGTTGGCGGAGCAGTACCTTTGCTTCATTTCCGAGGTGAGAAAGCTGCGTATCGAGCTAGCGGCTGACTATCTCGTCATGGCAGCTTGGCTTGCTTATCTCAAATCGCGCCTTCTCTTGCCAGCTACTGGTGAAGAGCAAGAACCCAGCGCAGCTGAAATGGCTGCACGTTTAGCGTATCAACTGCAACGCCTTGAAGCCATGCGCAATGTCTCGGAGAAGCTATTCGAGCGACATCAGATGGATCGGGATTTCTTCAAGCGCGGTGCTGCTGAACGCATGCCTGTGATTCGTTCATCTGTGTTTGACTTAACTCTGTACGAGTTGCTTTCGGTATACGGGGCTTTCCATTCCAGGCAGGCCGCCAGCACCCTACAGATTGATCCGATGGAAGTGTTTTCGATCGAAGATGCGTTGGTTCGTCTACGCAGTTTGGTGGGTGACATTCCAGAGTGGACCGATTTATTCAGCTTCTTGCCACCCGGTTTGCGTAATACGTTGAGCTATCGATCCGCGGTCGCGACAACCTTTGTTGCGACCCTCGAACTGGCGCGAACAGGTGCTTTGAGCATCCAGCAATCCGGCAACTTTGAACCGATTTTCATAAAGACATATGAAGGCGATGGATAGATATCAGCAAATCCGCCTGCTTGAGGCGATTATATTTGCCTCGGCTGAACCCGTGTCCGAACGTGTTCTGGCGGAACGGCTTCCTGAAGGGAGTAATATCACGGAGTTGCTCGGGGAACTCCGTGGTATGTATGAGAATCGCGGCGTGAACCTCATTCGGGTGGGCAAGGGTGTCGCGTTCCGGACCGCGGCCGACTTGTCAGAGCTAATGCAGGTCGAGCGTATTGTGACACGTAAGCTTTCGCGAGCGGCCGTCGAAACGCTTGCGATTGTCGCCTATCATCAACCCATAACTCGCGCCGAAATCGAAGAGGTCAGGGGGGTATCGCTCAGCAAAGGAACCATTGATATTCTTCTCGAGGCAGGATGGGTAAAACCGCGCGGACGGCGCCGCTTGCCGGGAAGACCCGTTACATGGGGGACCACAGATGCATTCTTGGATCATTTCGGATTGGAAAGTCTGAACGCGCTGCCCGGCGTTGATGAGTTACGGGCCGCGGGCCTTCTCGACCGCCGTCGGGGCTTTGGTCCGCTCGCTGAGCAATTGGGTCTAGGTGAAGACACATCGGAGTCCGATGAAGACGACGAGGACGAGGAGGAAATAGATCTCGATGAGATTGATGCGGAACTCGCGATTTCGAACACCGAGACCACGGAATCAGCCAGTTGACACTTTTGATTGAAATTGAGAATTATTTCTGAAGTGAATTTCTTGTATCGAGCGCGAGTTAAATTTTGCGATGTCGCCCTCTGTCGCCCTTGAATTGCGAGACGTACGCCATGTGTTTGGTGAGACTGTCGCCGTCGATGAATTTTCCATCGATGTGGCCGCAGGTGAGGTCGTATGCCTCTTAGGACCTTCCGGGTGCGGGAAGACGACGGCGTTGCGCCTGGCGGCAGGGCTCGATGCATTGCAGCGTGGCGATGTCTTTATCGGCGAGACGCGTGTTGCCGGTGATGGTGTCATGTTGCCACCGGAGAGGCGTGGGGTTGGGCTTGTATTTCAGGACTATGCTCTATTCCCGCACCTGACTGTTTCGCAAAACGTAGCGTTCGGTCTTGTTGGCATGTCGGCTGCGGAGAGAAGTATTCGAGCGGTAACCGTTCTTGAGCAGGTCGGCATGGAATGGGCAAATTCGCGGTATCCGCATACGCTTTCTGGCGGTCAGCAGCAGCGGGTCGCACTGGCGCGTGCAATGGCGCCTGAACCACCTGTAATTTTACTCGACGAGCCGTTTTCTGGCCTCGATACGCGCTTACGGGATAAAGTGCGGGACGAATTTCTGCATATATTGAAGGAAGCTGGAACCGCCGCACTTCTCGTGACTCATGATGCAGAAGAAGCGATGTTCATGGCTGATAGAATTGGCGTCATGCGTGACGGCCGCCTCGTGCAATTCGATAAGCCGGACGAACTCTACATGCGCCCGAGAGATACATTCGTTGCGGAGTTCTTCGGCGAGGTGAACAAGCTTTACGGCACGGCGGCGGGTGGGAGTGTTTCAACTCCGATCGGGCAATTTCCTGCGCCAGCTCTGAGCGATGGAGAAGAAGCCGAAATCGTCATCCGGCCAGAGGCGATCGGTATTGGTGCCGAGAGTTCTGACGCTGCGCTATGCGGCAAAGTGCTAGCATCCCGGATGTTGGGGCGAAGCAGCTTGATCCACCTTTGTTTTTGCCGGCAGACAAAGGAAGAGTTTCATCTGCATTCGCGGGTGCCAGGACGATTCTTGCCGGACGAAGCCGAAACCGTATCGATTGTGGTCGATCCAAATCGTGCTTTTGTCTTTCCAGTGTCCCGAACGACGTGATCCTCGCCAGGACTCGCCCGGAGGATAGCGAGACCGACATTCTTGCGCTTGTCGCCATTGCGTGTATGAATCCCCTAATCCGAACTATGGAGACCTAAAATGGGAGCATTCAGTATCTGGCACTGGCTGATCGTACTGGCGGTGGTACTAGTGTTGTTCGGTGGGGGCGGAAAGATTTCCAAACTCATGGGAGATTTCGGTAAAGGGCTGAAATCATTCAAGAAAAATATAAAAGAAGAAGATACAGGCGAAGACGAACCGGAGCCGGTTAAGGCGATTGCATCGGATGCAACGTGGTCTGCTATGGACGCCGCCTCGGAAGAGAAAAAGGACCGGGCCGCCAATAGCTAATCGTTAGATGCGGCGCACAACGCGCCCGGGCGGCATATCGTCATGTTCGATATCGGTTGGCAGGAACTATTTTTTATCGCTCTCGTCACCATTCTTGTGGTGGGGCCGCGGGAGCTACCGCGCGTGTTGCGGACCGTCGTAGCTGGGATCCGGAAGGTGCGCGGATTGGCCAATGATTTCCAAAGAGGCCTGGATGAACTGGCGCGCGAGGCCGATCTGGATGACATAAGGAAGGATTTAGAAAAATCCGCGAGCCTGGATCTAGAAAGCGAACTTAAGGACGAGATTGATCCAAATGGTGAGATCACAAATTCTATACGCCAGCTTGAGAATGAGATGGAATCTACCGGCGTTGAAACCGACGCGGACCTCACGGCTTCTGAGGAATCAAATACTGCGTCAGATACGAAATCGAAAAGCGCGTCCGGCATTTGATGATGGAAGAAGACGTCGAAGAATCAAAACTGCCGCTAATCGATCATTTAGTTGAGCTGCGCCAACGTCTGCTCTATTCGGTTGGTGGCTTCCTCGTGTGCTTTATCGGTGCGTTCTATTTTGCGTCAGATATCTTTAATTTTCTGGTGCAACCGCTCGCCGACCTTTGGCAAGGCGAAGACTCAAGGCGATTGATTTACACAGCACTCCATGAAAAGTTCTTCACAGACGTGAAAGTCG
>CAXGSZ010000186.1:0-5555 GCA_964012455.1 uncultured Alphaproteobacteria bacterium | reverse complement strand
CCCTCGACAAGGCGGATTTTAGCTACTTGTGCGAACCGCTGGCAGCAGCGGGCGCCATCGCTGTTTCAGTGAATTACGCCCTTTGCCCGGCAGTCAGCGTTGAGACCATTGTGGAACAGACCCGCGCGGCGACGGCTTGGCTCTATCGGAACGCCGGCGAATTTGGGGGCGATCCCGCGAAGCTGCATATTTCCGGCCATTCCGCTGGCGGTCATCTCGCAGTGATGATGCTTGCGACGGATTGGACGACCCACGGGGCTGATCTGCCGGGCAACATGATAAAGAGCGTCACGGCGATCAGCGGTGTTTACGATCTCGACCCCATTCCGTTTTTGCCGACTAACGAGGATATTCGTCTCGACGCCGATTTGGCACGCCGCATGAGTCCGCAACACCTGACACCTGCTCATGACGCACCGCTCAGCGTGATCGTCGGCGGGGATGAACTCTCGGAATTCGTCCGTCAGTCTAGGGATTTTGCGGAAACCTGGAGCACCTACTTGTCGAACGTGGATTACATCGAATTGTCGGCGCTCAACCATTTCAGCATCGTCGACCGGATGGACCGAGCCGACGATCCTGTCACCGCGCGGATGCTGGCGCATATGTCTTAGACAATTGGCGTCTATCGAAAAGGGAAACTGAAGTCATGAAACTTTGGAGTGCTGCAGTGGCGCCTAATCCGCGTCGGGTCGAAATCTACCTCATGGAAAAGGGTATCGAGGTTGAGACGGAGAATATCGATCTCGGCGCCAAGGCGAATTACGAACCCGAATTCGTCGCTAAGAATTCCTTGGCGCGGGTCCCAGTGCTGGAGTTGGATGACGGCACATTCCTTGCTGAATCAAAAGCAATCTGCCGCTATTTCGAAGAGACACACCCCGAGCCGCCATTGTTGGGAAGCAACACCCAGGAGCGTGCGCTTATCGAGATGTGGGATCGGCGCATGGAATCCGAGCTGATGGGAAACATAACCGGCGCCTTCCGGCATCTGCACCCTTATTGGGACGGTCGTATCGAACAGATCCCAGCCTACGGCCATATCTGCAAGAAGAACGCCGAAGACCGCATGGCCTGGCTGGATGGCGAGCTCGCTGATCGAGATTGCATCGCTGGCGACCGTTTCACGCTTGCTGATATCACAGCGATCTGCGCCTTTGGGATCGGAAGGGTCGCGAAAATCCGCATTCCGGAGGAACTAAAGAACCTCACGGAATGGAACGACCGCATGTCGGCGCGCGACAGCGTTATCGCGACGGGACCGAAGCCGAAATAGATAGCAGCTATGCGGTGCGATAATTCTTGGCGCCCGCAACTGGCTCCGAAAGGTGGTCGTGGTCGACGAGGTTCTGCGGGACACCGGGGTTGCAGAACAGACGTTTACCCAGCTTCTATGCCAATTCGTCTAACTGGTCTAACTTGTTACTGGAGCTCATCCAGTCGGCATTCCTCGGCGGCCACAAGCGAGATACAATCCCAAGAGCATGACAGACACGCCTCTCGAGTCATACGAAATCTATGCGGTTAAATACGCTCGGCGTGATGCTACACGTAACGAGCACCTGATCTTCAAGGATCCGCATGACGACGCCTCCATGCCGATGGATTATTTCGTCTGGGCCATCGTTGGAAAGCGGAAGACCTATGTGCTTGATACCGGCTTTGATCGGGTGGAAGGTGAGAAGCGCGGCCGTACTTTCCTGCGCCAGCCGGCCGAGGGATTAAGGATGATCGGAGTCGAAGCCTCGGACATCGACGAGCTGATCATCAGCCATCTTCACTACGACCATATTGGCACATGGGATGATTTTCCGAAGGCGACCCTGTATCTCCAAGAAAAAGAAATGCAGTTTGCGACCGGCCGCCAGATGCGCCACGCGACACTGCGTCACTCCTTTGCAGTGGAGCACATCGAGGGTGTCATCCGGGCGCTCTACGACGACCGGCTGGTGTACTGCGATCCCGTCGAGGAACTCGCGCCCGGTCTGACGCTGCACTACGTCGGCGGCCACACTCATGGCCTACAGATCGCGCGCGTCTGGACCCGGCGCGGATGGATGGTCCTCGCGGTCGACGCCAGTCACTATTACATGAATTTCGAAGACCTCCGCCCGTACAAGACCGTCCATCATGTCGGCGACATGCTGGAGGGGTACCGACTGATTGCAGGTCTGGCGGGTTCACCAAAACACGTTATACCAGGGCACGATCCACTCGTCATGGAACGCTATCCCACCGCATCGAATGAAACGGATGGTATTGTTGTCCGCCTCGATGCCGACCCGCTTTACTAGACGAATGAGAGGAAGGAACAACTATGGTCGATATGCCGGAATACGAGGTCTATGCCATCAAATATGGCGACCATAAACGCATGCGGCAGGAAAACTTCCTATTCAAGGATCCGCACGATGAAGCCTCTAGCATCGATTTCTTCATCTGGGTACTCCAGGGCGGCGGCAAGACCTATGTCGTCGACGTCGGGTTCGAATACCGGGAAGCAGAAACCCGTGGCCGCAGCCTACACCGGCTACCCTCCGAAGCGGTCCGCATGATGGGCGCAGATCCCGGAAAGATAGACGACGTTATAATCACTCACCTGCATTACGACCACGCGGGCGACCTCGAGAGCTTCCCAAACGCACGCTTCTACCTTCAAGATCGTGAGATGGCTTATGCGACCGGGCGATGCATGTGTCATGCGCCGCTAAGGCACCCCTATGCGGTCGACTACGTGGTCAATATGGTGCGACTCGTCTATGATGACCGGGTGCAATACGTCGACGGTGAGATGCAGATCGCTCCTGGCCTTTCCGTCCACCACATTGGTGGCCATACGGACGGCGTGCAGTCAGTCCGGGTCTGGACCCGCAAGGGCTGGCTGGTGCTTGCATCCGACGCCAACCATTTCTACGACAATATGGCGATCCCGAACCCTTTCCCCATCGTTTATAATGTTGGCGATATGCTTGACGGATACGAGAAGTTGCGCGGGTTGGCGGATGGAAACGAAGACAAAGTGATCCCGGGACACGATCCTCAGGTCCTGGGATTATTTCCGGCAGCATCGAGCGAGTTAGAAGGCATAGCCGTCGCACTCCATGAGGATCCCGTCGGCGACATGAACAAGGTATGGCGACGCACGAAATGACCCTGCCCACCTACGAGGTCTATGCGGTCAAATACGCCGAGCGCGCTAGTTCGAGCCATAGCACATTTGTTTTCAAAGACCCCCACGACGCCCCCATGGACATGGACTATTTCGTCTGGGCGATCAGCGGCGGTGGCCGAACCTACACCGTCGACCTCGGTTTTGACCGTCGCTACGAGCGCGGCGCACGCAACCTCTTGCGCACGCCGGCGGAAGGTCTCGACCTATTGGGCGTTAACCCAGCCTCGGTCGAAGAGGTGATCGTCACGCACATGCACTACGATCACGCGGGCAGCATGCCCGACTTCCCCAACGCAAAGTTCCATCTGCAGGACACGGAGATGAGTTTCGCGACCGGGCGATACCTGAAGCACAAGGCCTTTCGCTTCGGCAACTTCGTCGAGTACACAGTCGATTTCGTGCGCGCCGTCTATGACGATCGCGTTATTTTCACAGACGGTGCCGGTGAGATTGCGCCCGGCATAACTGTTCATCGGGTCGGCGGCCATACCCATGGCATGCAGATTGTTCGCGTCAACACCCGGGGAGGCTGGCTCGTCTTGGCCTCCGACGCCATCCACATGTATGTCAACATGGAACGCCAGAATCCGTATCCCGCGGTCTTCAACGTACACGAAATGCTTGAAGGGTCGCGAACGGCGCTCAAACTCGCGAATGGGAATGCCAACATGATCATCCCGGGCCACGACCCTATCAAGATGCAGCGCTACAGCGCACCGACAGCGAAGCTGGACGGCATTGCCGTAAGATTGGATTAGCGGAATGCCCACGATTGAAGATAACGGCCTGACCATCAGTTACGGGGAGACCGGGGAAGGGCCCGACTTGGTTATGCTGCATGCGGCGGGAAGTACCGGAGCACAATGGCGCGGGGTCCTCGGCGAATTGGGAGACCGATTTCGCACGCTTACTCCGGACCTATGGGGCCACGGGCGCACCTCATTCTGGCCCGATCCTGAAACCCTGCTGCATGACAGGCAGGCCGAACTAGTGAAGCGCATCGTGGACGAGGAAAGCATCGGGGCCTTCGATCTCATTGGGCATTCCTACGGCGGCGGCACGGCCATTCGCTTTGTCATGGAGCATCCAGAGATGGTGCGCTCCCTCGTGCTCATAGAACCGATGATGGCGTGTTTCCTGCGAGAGCTCGGCGAGACAGATGCGCTCGACGAGCTCGAAGGCATTCAGGACGACTTCAAGGAACGGCTCGACGCCGACGGTCCGGAAGCCGCGTGGAAAGGCTTCCTCGACTTTCGCAACGAGCCGGGTACGTGGGATGGCTACGAAGAAAAGACACGCCATAATTTCATCCGCCGGACACCGGCACAGCTCGCCAATTTCAACGCCAACGCCAATAATCGAACACAACTTTCGGATATGGCCCAGATCAGCCAATCGACCCTGGTAATTCGCGGCGTCGACACCTCGCTTTATGACATGCGTATGTCCGAGATTGTTGCGGAAAATATTTCGGGCGCGCGGTTCCTGATCTTGGAAGGTGCCGGGCACATGTCGCCGCTCACCCATCCGGCCCGAATCGCCCGTGAAATCATCGAACATGTCGAAATTGCGAACGTCAGCGCTTGATCAGAGCTGCTTCTTCACCCCGCCCGAGTTCCTTCAATACAGCGGCATAGGCGGCGCGCCGTCGTGACATTTTTGTCCGATTTTCGAGATTTTTCTCGAACACAGTCAGCGCCTTCGACATCAGAGGATGTGCCGAACGGTAGTCCCCTCGAATGCGAAAGAATCCACCGAGCTCCCACATAGCCTCCGCCAAATTCGGATCTGTTGCCGGCAGATGGCGTTCGAGAATGGCGATCGCTCGTTGGTGCATCGCCGAGGCCTCGCGGTGCCGGTTCATACTCCAGTAGTGGCGGGCAAGACGGATCAGGCTATAGCCGACATCCGGATGATCGCCGCCGAGCGCCGTCTCCCGATAGCGCAGCGCCTCACGATACTTCCGCTCAACGTCAACGATGCGACGCTGCCACCACAAATCCTGCGCCTCGCGGTCGAGGCGCGCCGCGCGCTCGAGATACTGCAACTCGCGGCCGGTCGGCGGCCGCGGTTTCGACGGTCTCGCGTTAATTTTGGGCGCTCCGCTCACCGTCAGGCCATCTGGTGGCGCGCGGCGCACCGGTGCCGGCGCGACGCTTACTTTGGGAACCGGTGTATTTCGGACCGGCGGATCCACGCGAGCAGTCGGCACAGACTTCGTTGTTTGTGGCATTGTGGGTGTCGCACGCACAACCGGCGGCGGCGGGCGGCGGCGGGCCACCGGCTGGGTGCGGTAAATTTTCAATGCCTGCGCCAGTACTTTGTCAGCTTCCCGTTCGCGCCCGGCCTTTCGGTGGAACAAGGCGAGGCGATTGAGCGTCGC
>CAXGSZ010000185.1:0-5562 GCA_964012455.1 uncultured Alphaproteobacteria bacterium | reverse complement strand
TGCCCGCGCTGCTTTTCCGGGTTGGAGCGAAACACCTCACGAAGAGCGGCTGGCCAAACTCGAAGCCTTGGCAGAAATCTATAAATCTCGGTCCGACGAGATCGCTGAGGCTATTTCGGCCGAAATGGGCGCACCGATGTCACTGGCGGTTAATGCGCAGGCGGCCGCGGGCCTCGGCCATATCAAGGCGTTCATTCGCGCACTCAAGTCCTTCAAGTTCGAGCATTCGCTCCGGGACGACGCGCAGGAGGAGCACATCATCTACGAGCCCGTCGGCATATGCGGCCTTATCACGCCGTGGAACTGGCCGATGAACCAAGTCACGCTAAAGGTTGTCCCGGCCGTCGGCGTCGGTTGCACCGTTGTTCTCAAGCCGTCCGAAATTGCCCCTATCTCTTCAATTCTATTTGCTGAGATGATGGATGAGGCTGGGTTTCCCGCCGGTGTTTTCAATCTCGTACATGGTGACGGACCAACAGTAGGCGGCGCGATGAGCCGGCATCCCGACATCGATATGATGAGCTTCACTGGGTCCACCCGGGCAGGCATTTCGGTGACCAAGGAGGCGGCCGATACGGTAAAGCGGGTGGCTTTGGAGCTTGGCGGCAAGGGTGCCAATATTGTTTTCAGCGATGCCGATATTCAGAAGGCGGTACGTCGTGGTTCGGCCCATTGTTTCAACAACACTGGCCAGTCCTGTAATGCGCCGACGCGAATGTTGGTAGAACGTTCCGTCTATGACGAGGCTGTCGAAGTTGCACGCGAGACCGCGGAAAATACTGCGGTCGGGATGCCGGACCAGGAAGGAAGGCACATCGGGCCTCTCGTCTCGAAGCCTCAATTCGACAAGGTTCAAGATCTGATACAAGCGGGAATTGACGAAGGTGCCCGTCTGGTCACCGGCGGTGTAGGTCGGCCAGAGGGTTTCAATCGAGGCTACTTTGTCCGGCCAACGGTCTTCGCGGACGTTCAAAACGATATGCGTATCGCGCGAGAGGAAATCTTTGGCCCCGTACTGTCAATTCTTGCGTTCGATACGGAAGAAGAAGCCATCGCGATTTCGAACGACACGAGTTACGGCCTGACCGACTACGTCCAAAGCGGCGATAGTGAGCGCGTAAAGCGCGTTGCCCGCCGTCTTCGGGCGGGAATGGTCCAGGCAAATGGCGCGGCGCGTGCGTCCGGCAGTCCGTTCGGCGGCTATAAGCAGTCGGGCAATGGTCGAGAAGGAGGAGCTCATGGTATCATGGAGTTCCTTGAAGTGAAGGCCGTATCTGGATGGCCAATGCCGGAATAGGACAGGCCCAGTTCTCTACCCCATTGCTTCCGGTCTCATTTCACACGGAGGCAGAACCGCCGATTGGGCATTTACGGTATCGCGATCGTTAATTTTAGAATGCTTCGCTCCGCTGACTTTGTTCGTAAGACGCCGTTTTTCTACGGATGGGTCATTGTGGGATGTGCCATGGCGGCGAACTTCGCCCGTCAAGGCGCGGCGGTCGCGACGCTTTCTGTTTTCGTCGTTCCGATGTCTCAGGAGTTTGGTTGGTCAATGACCGCATTCTCGGGTGCGGTTTCCCTGGGAGGTGTGCTGGGTGCATTTATCTCTCCGAAGGTAGGCGTAATTGTCGATAGACGCGGAGCGGGGCAAGTCCTTGCGATCGGAACGCTCTTGATCGGCGTCAGCATGGTGGCGTTGTCTCAGATAAATGCTCTGATCTGGTTTTACATTGCTTTTTGCCTCGGACGTATGATTTTCGCCGGTCCGTTCGAAATTGCGATCACCAGTGCGGTTGCCAATTGGTTTATCCATTTACGTGGACGCGCCATGTCATTCACCGCACTCGCGCATAGTATCGGGTTGACGATACTCCCGATCGTCGCCTTCGCGGTCATTGACCAATGGGATTGGCGTGCCGGGTGGCTGGTGATTGCGGCTCTTGTCTTGCTCATCGGTGTCGTTCCCAACATATTTCTGATGATCCAACGCCCGGAAGACGTTGGTCTGCATCCCTATGCAAGGGAGGGATTGGGGCCCGGGGCATCGGTAGATGTAAAATCCGTGGTGGTCGAAAGGGAGAGAAGTTTCACGCGCGGAGAGGCCAGTCGGACGCAAACCTTCTGGGTGTTAATCGCATTCTCACTCTTCATTTATCCCGTGCAGGCAGGGGTCAGTCTTCATCAGGCGCCTCATTTGATCGACCGCGGTATATCATTGGCTGTCGCGGCGACGGCTGTAAGCGCCTTTTCCTTTATGGCCGCGATCGGAGGGTTGATATTTGGGCAGCTCGAAGCTCGGTTTGGCGTGCGGCGTAGTCTGGCGGGTGCGTCAGTGCTCATGGCAATTGGGACAGCCATCATGCTCGTGGTCTTCGATATTTGGACCGCGTATCTGTCCGCAATCGTATTCGGTGCTGGGATTGGCGGCTTACTGACTCTTTTACCGGTGGCTTGGGCGAATAGTTTCGGGCGCGAGAATCTTGGCGCCATCCGAGGTGTCACATTGCCTATACAGACACTGGCGCAGGCATCGGGACCGCTTGTCTCGGGGACGGCATTCGATCTGACAGGCGGATACGATACTTCGCTTGTATTGTTCTCTTGCTTCAGTGCGGTCGCGGCAATCCTAGCGCTCTTCGCGGTGCCGCCCCGTGGGGCGTAAGGCGAGACCTAGGAGTGCGAATGGTGCTGTGAAGCCCGTGTAGGTTCAGTCGTACCACTTGAACTCAATCACATAGCACACTTCATCCGTTCGAGCGGGGCCATGCATGTGGCCCGTTGTGCGGCGTGCGAATGCCTGAGCCACGAGTTTGCGTTCCGCCTCTCCTGGTTCTACGTCATAGAGACTGTCCTGTATGATGGGCAACTTTTCGCAATAGGGGTGGTCGTGCTGTCCGAAAGACTGGGATCCGACATCGACCCGCAGAATTCGCGTTTGTATGCCTGTTTTCTCATCATCGACCAACGTATCTGTCAGGGCCTTGCGAATAATCTTGCGAGGCTTTTTTGGGATTGAGACAAAGCCTTTTTCTGGGGCGAGCTGGCCGAACTCGATATTATCTATTGACCGATATCCCCAATTGGCGCGTAGCAAATCTTATTATCTTGGTTGCCGGAATTTTCCGATTAATCGAAACTATGTAGGCAGGTACAAACCTTTCTCTGGTGTTGTCGCCATGGTGCGTCCTTAAACGCTCGTGAACATGCCCGCAAGTAGTTCACTCGACAAGGCGTGGTCTAATGCCAAATTGTAGTATAGCCGATATTTTTTTCCTCGTTGTCAACGGAATGGGATGCATATGACGACATTGTCGATACAGCCGCTATCGCCATCAATTGGCGCGGAGATTTCGGGCGTCGATCTCGGGATGGATTTAAGCGACGCGGTTATCACTAGCATACGCCAGGCATTGTTGGACCATTGCGTCATTTTTTTTCGCGATCAAGAGATCGACACCATGCAACATAAGCGCCTTGCGCGGCGCTTCGGCGAGATCTTTGTCCACCCGAATTTCAACACCGGCGATCATGATCCCGAAGTGGTGACCATTCATCGCAAACCGACAGACGAAATCATTGTCGGGGAGGACTGGCACACCGATACGACTATGATGGCGGAGCCTCCCATGGGTGCTCTACTCTATGCGCTGGAAGTTCCAACTCATGGGGGCGACACCCTATTCGCGAATCAATACCTTGCCTATGAGACGCTGTCGGCTGGCATGAAGAATCTTCTATCGCGGATGAATTGTGTCCACACGGACCGCAAGGTTGCCGGGCCAAATTCGCGGGTTGCGCGTCACAAGCGCTCGACTGCCGTCCGGTTAGACGATGATTGGCGGGAGACGCGCAACGTTCATCCCGTGGTACGCACTCACCCGGAAACAGGCCGGAAATGTCTCTTCGTCAATCATTCGTATTCGGTGGCATTCGACGGCATGACTGAGGAAGAAAGTGCGCCGCTTCTCGACTGGCTTATGAATTGGGGACACCGACCGGAACTGACCTGCCGCTTTCGCTGGGGAAAGGGGTCGCTCGCATTCTGGGACAACCGCTGTGTCAAACATAT
This sequence comes from uncultured Alphaproteobacteria bacterium, assembly GCA_964012455.1. GTDB lineage: Bacteria > Pseudomonadota > Alphaproteobacteria > UBA8366 > UBA8366 > UBA6544. The sequence goes on along the minus strand of CAXGSZ010000185.1, from coordinate 1,493 downwards.
AGCGGTCCACGATGTCCAGCACGACGAACGGTTGATGCGCCGCATCCAAATCGCAGGAGAAGCTGTTTGCTGATTTGAGCACCGCTTGTCGGCCCCATCCAGTCGGGTCAGGAATAATTTGAGACTTCAACTAGATTGCCGTCGGGGTCCCTGAAGTAGACCGACCGGATGGTGCCGAGCGCGCCGCTTCGGTCTGATGGGCCGACTTCGATCTCAACGCCGCTTGCCTCCAAATGTGCGACCACCTCATCAATCGGCGTTTCGGTGATCAGACAGAAATCCTCTCCGCCGCAACGAGGATCCTTGGCACGGTACCAATCGGTATCGTCGGGGTGCAGGTTGATCTTGTGTTGACCGAAACGAAGCGCCCTTCGGGTGACCCCATCCTGTCCGATACCGTCTCGTCCGAACGTAATGACCTCCATGCCGAGCGCCCTAGTATAGAAGTCGCAGGTAGCATCGACGTCCTTTACCCGCATCACGAAATGATCGATTCGTGCGATCTCGATCATGGTATTTCACTCCCACGCCGGTTGTTCCAGGGGCAACGTGCCGGAATCGGACGCTGAAAGGCCAGCCCATTTTCGCTGAATTAAGAAAATCCGCTCATCGAACGGATTTGACGTTTTCTACAGACGACGGTGTCCGACGTCAGGTTGACGTTCGTCATGAGCGACTGGGTGTCATGTTTCGAGGCCATACAGTTCTTATCGTGGCGGAACGCATTGTTTAGAAATAGGAATATTTTGAATGTCGCAGGCTAGCGATAACGGAGTTGAAATAGAATTTGAGACTTGGGGCGTGCGGAGCGGACAACCGTTGCTGCTTGTCGGTGGACTCGGTACGCGAATTATTACATGGGTGGAGCTTCTGGTTCAGGCCTTGGTGGATGTTGGTTTATTCGTCATTGCCTATGACAATCGCGATATCGGGCTGTCGATGAAATTCGATGATTGGGGATCTGCTGACATCAAGGCTGCTTTCAAACAGACGCGGGCCAAGCAGAAAGTGGATGCGCCGTATACGCTTGAGGACATGGCCGATGACGCCGCGGTATTACTCGATTATCTGGAGATCGAGTGTGTCAATATCGTTGGAAACTCCAACGGCGGGGCCATTGCGCAAACGCTTGCAATTCGTCATCCGGAAAAGACCGCGACCTTGATTTCGATGATGGCGACGTCAGGCCGACGTGGCCTGGCGCGTCCGAGTGAAGCGGCAAGCGAATGGTTGGCCCGGCCGCGTAACCCTGCCGGGACCCGGGATGGCGCGATTCAGGAAGCTGTGGAGACTTCCCACATCATCGGCAGTCCTGGATCTCGACGCGACGAATCGGCGATTCGCGAGAAGGCCGGTCGTCTTTTCGGTCGCTCGTTCTATCCTGCGGGGAATAGTCGCCAGCTTCTGGCAAGTATCGCTTCGGGAGACGCACGTGTCGCAGGGTTGGGCGAGATCACGGCACCGACGTTAGTGCTGCACGGTCGTGATGACCC
>CAXGSZ010000184.1:0-5578 GCA_964012455.1 uncultured Alphaproteobacteria bacterium | reverse complement strand
GCGGAACGCTTCAGAAACTCATTTATATTAACAATTTTTTTATGGCACCCGGCAGTTCCAGCGAACTATGCCATTTGCTTTGCGGGCAAATAGACGCAACGAACATCGGCGGTATCCACGGCAACGTCGAAGAAGGTGAAGATATCAGGGTGTTTTCTGAGCCCGCTAAGGCAGCTTTCAAACGCGTACATCGCGGCGAAATCGCGAGCGCGTTCTCGATTATCGGACTGCAATGGCTGGAATTAAATCACGAAGCCCTGCGCCGTCGTTGGACTTGACCGACATTCTGGGGAAATGCTTGATAACAGACCAGTCCTGCCGTGAACCGAGCCCACTATGAACGGAGCAAGGTCGACATGAATTATCGCGAAGACTTCATCGACTCCATTGGTAATACGCCTTTAATCAAACTCAAGAAAGCTTCCGAGGATACTGGCTGTACAATTCTCGGCAAGGCCGAGTTCCTCAATCCTGGCGGTTCGGTAAAGGACCGAGCGGCGAAGTACATTATTCTGGATGCGGAGGAACGGGGCGATCTTCAACTCGGTGGTGTCATCGTTGAAGGAACGGCTGGAAATACGGGGATCGGCCTGTCATTGGTCGGAAACGCCCGCGGATACCGAACTGTCATCATTATTCCGGACACGCAAAGTCAAGAAAAGAAGGACATGTTACGGCTGTGCGGTGCCGAACTGATCGAAGTGCCGGCAGTGCCCTTTAAAGATCCAAATAACTACGTTCATCAGGCCGAACGGAAAGCAACGGAACTCGCTTCGAGCGAGCCAAACGGTGTCCTTTACGCCAATCAATGGGATAACACCTCAAACCGGCTTGGCCATTTTCGCTCAACCGGACCGGAAATATGGGAGCAAACCGATGGCAAGGTCGACGGTTTCACCTGTGCTATAGGTACCGGTGGTACGCTCGCAGGTATAAGCCTGTTCCTTAAAGAGAATAATTCGAGCGTCAGAACGGCAGTTGCTGACCCGATGGGTGCGGCCATGTACAGCTATATCAAGACGGGCGAATTAAAGTCTGAGGGCAGTTCGATCTCGGAAGGGATCGGGCAAGGCCGTATCACCGGGAACATTGAGGGCGCCCCGTTTGACGATGCCTATCAAATACCTGACGAAGAGGCACTCCCCATTGTCTTCGATCTATTGAAACATGAAGGCCTGTGTCTTGGGGCATCGAGCGGTGTGAATGTCGCTAGCGCAATCCGCATGGCGAAGGACATGGGCCCGGGTCATACTATCGTTACCGTGCTTTGCGATTTTGGCACGAAGTATCAATCGAAACTGTTCAATCCGGTGTTCCTCCGGGAAAAGAATTTGCCGGTACCCTCATGGTTGGAGTGAGCAAGATGCAGTCAGAAGAAGTATTCCGGAGTGATTCCTATCTGAAGGAATGCGACGCAGAAGTCGTGACCGTAAACGAACTGGGGGGCATCATTCTGGACCGTACGATCTTCTATCCAACGGGCGGTGGTCAACCTGGCGATACCGGCATCTTACGCCTACCAGACGGAAGTGAACTCGTCATCGCAACAACAGTGAAAGGTAAAGGCAACGAAAATGTCGTCCACGTCCCAGCCGAAGGCCAAACCGCCCCTTTACCTGGCGCAAAGGTAACCGCAGTAATTGATTGGGAACGGCGATATAAGCACATGCAGATGCACACGGCCCTCCACTTGATGTGCTCGGTCGTGCCGGCCGGCGTGACCGGCAACCAGATTGGTTCCGATAAGAGCCGCATGGATTTCGACATGGGCGATGAGAAACTCGACAAGGAAGCAATCGCGTACGCCGTAAACGCCTTGATCGATGCTGATCACCCAACCAACATCGACTACATCACGGATGACGAACTCGATGCGCAGCCTGAAATTATCCCGACGATGTCCGTGGCGCCGCCGCGCGGATTAGGTCGCGTGCGATTGATGAAAATCGGCGACATCGATTTGCAACCCTGCGGCGGCACGCATGTTTCGCGTACCGGTGAGATCGGACACATCCGGGTCACCAAGATTGAAAGCAAGGGCAAGCGGAATCGTCGCGTCAGTATTGCGTTCACCGAATAGACAAGAGAGAACGGCTATGAGTTATACGAAACCGGAGGCATTGGTAGAGACCGAATGGCTCGCCGCCAATTTGGATGATCCAAAAGTAGTTGTCGTTGACGCTTCCCTGCCACGCGTTGGTGTGAAAGAAGACACCCGTGCCAACTATCGCGACGCCCATATCCCCGGCGCGCCGTTTTTTGATATCGACGTCATCGCAGACCCTAATGCGAGCCTACCGCATATGATGCCGACGACCGAAATTTTCGTGGATTGTGTCGGCAAGCTTGGCATATCCAATGACACAAAGGTCGTGGTTTATGATCAACATGGCATTTATTCGGCTCCACGGGCCTGGTGGATGTTCCGTGCGTTCGGACACGACAATGTAGGGGTTCTAGACGGCGGGCTGCCGAAATGGAGAGCCGAGGGGCATCCGGTTGCAAGGGATACGGTCGTCCCGCCCCCGGCCGAGTTTAACGCTAACGCGCGTCCCGAATTATTAAAATTGGTCGAACAGGTAAACGCCAATATCTCGAGCGGTGGCGAGCAAGTGATCGACGCGCGTGGAGCTGGCAGATACAATGGCACCGAACCGGAAGCCCGTGAGGGACTTCGGTCGGGTCATATCCCGGGATCCTTGAACGTGCCCTATGCTAATATCGTCAAGGATGGCGTTATGGTGGACAGTCCGGCATTGCGTCATGCATTTAAAGCCGGAGGCGTCGATCTCGCGAAGCCGATTACAACAAGCTGCGGAAGCGGAATAACAGCCTGCATCCTTGCGCTTGGTCTATATCTTGAGGGCCGCGACGACGTCGCCATCTATGACGGATCCTGGACCGAATGGGGTGGTCGCCAAGACCTACCAATCGAGACCTAATGCTAATCCGCCCCATATGTGACGGCGACGAGAATCGCGTGGTCGATCGTTGGGAGGCTTGCCGCCTTACACGACCATGGAATTCGCCCCGCGGCGATATCGCGCTCGCCCGCAGGACGCCGCGAGCTGAAATATTCGTGGGTATCCCCAATGATGAGATCTTTGCCAGCGTGCTGTGCGGGAACGACGGTCCCCGCGGCTGGGAATATTATTTGGCCATGGCGCCACAACATCAGAACGACGGCCTCGGTAACAAGTTGATGGCGCATGGGGAAAACTGGCTACTCGATATTGGCGTGCCCAAAAGTGAAATAGATGATCCACCGGGAGAATGCAGTAGTCCGCGAGTTCTAGGAAAGGGTTTGGTACACCGTCGAAGACCGAATTGCGATGTCGCGTTGGATCGACGGACGAGAGGCTGGCTAGCGTGATTTTCAAGGACGACCGGCTTGAAGTAACGTTTACGTATTTAGAGATGCACGAGGCCCCGACGCGCCCCCCGGCACATCCCCCCGTGCTAAAGCATCCGATTATGCTGACGCGTATCATGGAACCTACGATTGGGTTCTATCGCTACTTATACAACTCTGTTGGAGAGCCGTGGCTCTGGTATGAACGGCGCATCATGGAGGATGAAAAGCTCCTGCCGATCATTCATAACGATAAGGTGGAAATCTATTGCCTCTTCGTGGGAGGCGTGCCCGCAGGTTACGCTGAACTCAATCGACGTGATCCGCGTGACATCGAACTTTCCTATTTTGGATTGGTGCCGGATTTCATCGGCCAGGGGCTCGGGCGTTATTTCCTCGAGGCGATTATTGACATCGCGTGGAGCTATCATCCGTCGCGATTTTGGTTACACACCTGCACACTCGACCACCCGTCTGCATTGCAGAACTATCAGCGGCGGGGATTTTCTCCATTCGACCAGAAAACCCGGAAGGTTATGGATCCGCGACGCGTTGGCTACATGCCGGTGAACGTAGGCCCACCGCTGGATACTTAATAATACAGTTCCTCCCGGACACGCTCGGCGATTGCAAGCGATGCGGTCAGACCAGGCGATTCTATTCCGAGCAGATTAACCAAGCCAGGAACGCCGTGAACCCGCGGACCCTGCACGACAAAGTCTGCCGCCTCCTCACCTGGCCCGGTTATCTTAGGCCGTATTCCGCAGTAACCGGGGACCAAAGCACCATCCTCCAATCCCGGCCAGTATGTACGGACAGCATCATAGAACTTCTCTGAGCGTTCGGGGTCGACCGAATATTCGATATCGTCCACCCACTCCACGTCTGGACCAAAACGTGCCTGTCCGCCAAGGTCGATGGTAATATGCACACCGAGCCCACCGGGTTCCGGCACCGGATAAATCAGTCGGGAAAATGGCGACGTACCAATCAGGGAGTAGTAGTTGCCCTTCGCATAATAGGCCGTCGGCACATGCTCAAATGGAAATCCATCAAACTGCTCTAGAAGTGCTGGCGCATGCAGGCCGGCGCTATTTACTACTAATTCGCATGTGAGGCGCATTGGTGTCTTGCCGCCGACTTCCAATTCTATTCCATCTTTGCGAACAACGCCGCCGATGACAGGGCTCATGAAGGCAATCATGGCGCCGCGGTCTTCCGCTTCCCCCTGATAGGCAAGCATGACCCCATGACTATCGATGATACCCGTCGACGGCGATAGTAGCGCCGATACACAGTTGAGTTCTGGTTCCAGTGCGGTCGCCTCGTTACCGCTCAGCATTTTGAGATCGCTCACACCGTTCGCTGCGGCCTTCGCCTGAATCTCCTTCAAGGTATCGATTTGGTCAGGCAACGTTGCAACGATCAACTTCGTGCATCTACGAAACTCGATGCCCCGTTCCTCGCAATACCGGTAGAGGCGTTTCTTGCCTTCGACGCAAAACAGGGCCTTTAAGCTGCCTTTCGGATAGTAGATACCGGCGTGAATGACCTCGCTGTTTCGGGAACTCGTCTCGCTCCCGATCATATCGGTGGCTTCGAGAACGATGACTTCACGCCCCGCCATCGCCAATTCTCGCGCGACGGCAAGTCCCACAACACCCGCCCCGATAACGACGCAATCAACCTTTTCAGTTTCCGACACGCGATCCTCCGGCAATCGCAAAACCCGCTGGCTACAGTGCCGTAGCGGTGCTTGAATGAGTTCAACGCCCTCGGGGCGACCCTATAGACCAATTGAGCGCAGCATGAAAGACGACACCATCATCACCCATTCCGGGCGACACCCATTTGACAACCACGGCGTCGTTAATCCGCCCGTTTACCATGCGTCGACGATCCTTTTCCCAACGATGGAGGAGTACGTAAATCGAAGCGAGACGTCTCGTATTCGATATGGACGACGGGGAACGCCTACAATATTCGCGCTTGAGGACGCCTTGACTGAGTTGGAAGGTGGCCCTGCCACCGGAACGACAATCGTCCCCTCGGGCCTCGCGGCGATTACCATGGCGCTTATGGCGTTCGTGGAAACCGGGGACCACATCTTGGTGACCGACAATACCTATGGGCCCACGCGTAATTTCAGCACAGGCAAGCTCTCAAAGATTGGGGTCGAAGCAGAGTTTTATGATCCCGCAATCGGCTCTGATATCGAACGGCTTA
>CAXGSZ010000183.1:0-5583 GCA_964012455.1 uncultured Alphaproteobacteria bacterium | reverse complement strand
GGGTCCAGCACGTCCGGCCGGTTGGTCGCCGAAATCAAGATGACACCTTCATTCGCCTCAAAGCCGTCCATCTCAACCAACAACTGATTCAATGTCTGCTCTCGCTCATCGTTACCGCCACCAAGCCCGGCGCCACGATGACGGCCGACCGCATCCATTTCATCTATGAACAAGAGACAAGGTGCGTTTTTCTTTGCCTGTTCGAACATATCCCGTACGCGGCTCGCACCGACACCGACGAACATTTCAACAAATTCGGACCCCGAGATCGTGAAGAACGGCACATTTGCTTCACCGGCGATCGCGCGCGCTAATAACGTCTTACCGGTTCCCGGCGGACCGACAAGCAGGACCCCTTTCGGAATGCGCCCTCCAAGCCGCTGAAATTTTTGCGGATCGCGGAGGAATTCGACGATTTCTTCCAATTCCTGTTTAGCTTCATCGATCCCGGCCACGTCCTCGAATGTGACACGGCCCGATTTCTCGGTTAACAGCTTCGCCCTGGATTTCCCAAACCCCATAGCCCGTCCACCACCGGACTGCATCTGGCGCATAAAGAATATCCAGACACCAATTAACAGCAGCATCGGGAACCAATTGATCAGTACAGCAAAAAAGGCCGGCATCTCATCTTCAACCGGGCGAGCCTTCACTTCTACGCCTTGTTCCATCAGGCGCTCAACCAATTTCGGATCATCCGGCGCGACGACGGTGAACGCGGTACTAGAATTCTTGTAAAAACCGGAAATATTGTTGCCTTCAATCACAACGGATTGGACATCACCACGGTCGACTTCGGTCAGGAACTGAGAATAAGGTACTTCGCCCTGCTGTTGGCGACTCGAGGAGCCCTGAAACAGGTTGAATAGCCCGACCATCAAAATGACAATGATGATCCAGAGCGCGATATTTCGGCTAAAGAGGTTCACCTTAAAAACTGCTCCCGTGGCACAATCCAAACTACGGGCACCGATCACGAGCGTGTAGTGATGACCGTATGCCCCTAAAAAGTAAAGCGTGTTGCCTGTAACGGACGATTCGGTGCAAACCGAATTTTACCGTCAAATTGTTCACCGCCTTTCGAATAGCAAAGGTGGGGAACGTATCGAATACCTTCAAGCCCCCGGATCGCAGGCAATGTAGGCAGGACGGCACGGGGGATGTTCGCACCCTCTATACACAACTCGTTTTCGCGCAGCTCATGCAAACCAGCTTCGCCAAGTGCCGAGATCTCAACCCCGTCCGAAGGACTACTCATTTCGACCAGGAAGCGACCGTCCCACCGGCCGTTCTTTGAGACAGCCTTCGACCTCTCGATCGAGGCTGTTTCGCGAAAGATCAACAATCGGCGATCAATTGGCATTATATGGCATCCGCCCATGGTCCGACCTCCCGCTAGCTTGCCGGAGACGATTGCGTCATAGAGGCGACTGGTTCGTGCACGAAGCGGAGGGTGTTGACGTCCCCCCATCATGGCGCAGATCGCGGCGAGGCAACGACAGACTATATCGGCAGGCTCATGGTTCAGGGTTTCGATATCCAAAACGGCGTAACCCTCAGGGAACATGGCGCAGCTCTTCGCCAACAGATCCGTCGCCAATAGCTCCTTCCGCTGGCGTTTGAGGCCATTTCGACCAGCAGACTCTATCGCGTCATCTACCTTGGTCGCCTCAGCAAGATCACGACGCACGCGCACTCTTTCATACTGAGGATCATCATTGGATGGATCTTCTATAACCGGCAGGCCCATCGCGGATGCCGTCGCCCTCAGGCGTGTTTTGGGGATGTCCAGCAATGGCCGCAGGATGCGGACATCGCGCAATTCCGAAACCGGTGCCATACCGGCCAGCCCATCCACACCGCTATTTCTGGCTGCGCGCATGTACACGGTCTCTGCCTGATCGTTTCTATGGTGGGCCAGAAACAAATGCGGAATTCCCAGTTGTCGGCAGCCACTGCTGAGCAAGCGATAACGTGCCTCTCGCGCGCGCTGCTGCACGTTTGATCGCACAGGACCATCCGTTCGCCTCAAAACACATGCCTCTATACCGAGTTGCTTTGCCGTTGCCGCGACCTGCGCCGCTTCGCGCGTTGACTCAGGACGCAAGCGATGATCAACAATCATTGCCACAACCTTTCCATTCCGATGCAGCGCCCAATCGCAGAGAAGGCCTAGGAGCGCGACACTGTCAGCGCCGCCCGAGCAGGCTACGGCTAGACGTAGAGGTGTCCCGAACGGACCCAATTTATGTAGTTGCGCGCCGAATTCTTGACCGGTCACCGCGGCATCCGCGTCGAAAGCCAAAGCGCTTAGTTACACCCGAGCGATTTACTCGCTCTATCAGCGCTTCCCAAAATTCGAGGCCGCGCCTTCGGATGCGCGGTCGCCAATTCCTCATATGCTGAACAGGCCGATTCCTTCTCTCCAATGGTCGCGAGCGACATACCGAGCTTCAGAAGGACATCAGGTGCCTTATTACCTTTCGGGTATTTCCGATAGGCATCGTAATAGACCTTAATTGCTTCTTGATAATTCTTGCGTGCGTAAAAGGTTTCGCCGAGCCAGAAAATTGCATTGTCCGCCAATTCATGCTCGGGGTGCTTAAGAAGAAACGCTCGCAGCGTTATCTCTGCTTTCGACAACTCCCGCTTCATCAGCAAACCATGGGCATGGTCGTACTGTTCCTTTGGCGTCCCGTCCGGCAAAGAGGCGATTTGCCAGTTGGATGAAACCGATTCGCCGGGCGCCTCAGTTACCCGCGGAGGGCTCGGCACCGCCGCAGGCTTCGGCATCGTTGCTGGCGTCTGAACGGCTGAAGACGGCCGCACCGTTTGTGGCGCAATCGACGACGCGTCACGCTCAAAATTACCGAACCGTTTCAGGTCACTCTTGCTAATGACACCGAAGGCTTTTTGCCGTCCGGCCAAGCTGCCTTCGCCAGATGGCGCGATCGCAGGTCTTGCAGACGCAATAATAGTTTTCGATCGAATAGACTCTGCTGATGCCGCTGTATTTTCCGCGGGCTGAAACCCCTGACTCGTTTGAACGCCGCCCACAGCTCGACCTTCCTCCAGAGCACGCAGCCGCAGGTCGACATCCGCGACCAATCGGTCCAGGCGCTCGGCAATCCGCTCTGTTCTGAATTTAACCTCTTCGAATTGGCCATTCATCTCGCGTATCTGTCGACGAAATTCCTGCACCTGACGCTGGACTTCAGAAACTGAATCCTGACTGGCAAACTCCGGAATTGCACCTGCAGCCATAGACGGCTTCTTGCCGTTACGAAATACATAACTGTGCAGCGTATTCATATCACGACGGAGGCGCTCAAGTTCTGCGACAACCGAGGACGCTTGCGCAACAGCAACCGACACATTTGTCGCGACAAAAATGGCTGTAAGAAATCCGGTAATTCCAAAACGAGCGAACATAACCTAATGCTCAATCTAAAATACGGCCAGATTATGACGCAAGAACGCGCGCCATTCTATGACGGCGCGCGTCCATGAACACGTCAATTGGCTTTGCAGCAGTTAGCTCGTACCACCCCGAATTACACTGACGCCACGCCGATTTTGCTGCCAGGCAGACTCGTTCGAGCCGAGCACGGCCGGGCGCTCCTTACCGTAGCTGATGGCATCAATCCGGCTGGCGGGAATTCCTCTGCTTACCAGATATTCTTTGACCGCATTTGCGCGGCGTTCGCCAAGGGCAAGATTGTATTCGCGTGTCCCGCGTTCGTCGCAATGTCCTTCAATGACGATCGTGACGTTCGGATACCTTTTTAACCATGCCGCCTGATCGTTCAATGTCGAAGCATCGCTCGAGCGAATTTCAGACTTATCAAGGTCGAAATAGACGCGATCACCGACTGTGATAAATTCCTCCGCAGACCCCGGCGTCGGTGCGGAGACAGTCGACCCCGAGCTAACTGCCGCCGAAGATGATTTCTGACCGCCGCCAGCAGTTTGGCCATCATCGGTCGACTCGGTCGCACAGGCCGCAACGAGTAGTAATGCGGCGGCGATGCTCAAAATCTTCATTTGCATTAGATCACCTTTTCCCGTCAATTTCTCGGAGTTTTTGGACGCACCCCTCGCGACGCGTCGATAATAGGCATGCCGCATTATCAAACACAACCACTCATAACTAAAATTCACAATGTTGCAAACCCGTTACGCAAAAATTTCGTCAGGCTTACTGCAACAGGGATGACCAAGCTGGATCGGAGGCATCGCCAGGGGTTACGACTTCGCGGAGGTTATATCCCGTCAGGTCGACGGAGAATAGTCGGGTCTTGCCGCCGTGGCCTTTCGCGTCACTTCGCTCCTGTCGGAAAAACATGAGGACTCGGCCGTTCGGCGACCATGTTGGTGCCTCGTCAAGAAAGCTCTTTGTCAGCAAACGTTCACCGCTCCCGTCGGGTCTGATCACACCGATGTAAAACTCTCCCCGCATTTGCTTGGTAAAGGCAATCAGATCGCCGCGCGGCGACCATACCGGTGTGGCGTACCGCCCGCGCCCGAAGCTAATCCGCCTGACATTGCTACCGGCGATGTCCATCACGTAGAGTTGGGGTGAACCGCCACGGTCCGAATTGAACACTATGAAACGAGAATCAGGCGATGCGCTGGGCGATGTATCGATTGCGGGATGCGTCGTCAGTCTCCTGGATGCGCGAGTCCGTAAATCCATCGACCAGATATCCGAATTGCCTCGCTCCGCAAAGGCCATAACCACGGACTGGCCATCCGGCGTAAAACGCGGCGCAAACGTCATTCCCTTAAAATTACCGAGCAATTCCTGGCGACCAGACTCGATATTGAAAAGATACACGCGCGGCGTGTTGTTGAAATAAGAAAGATACGTGATCTCCTGCGCCGTCGGGGAGAACCGTGGCGTCAGCACCAGAGCGTCACCGTTCGTCAGGTACCGAATATTCGCGCCGTCCTGATCCATAATGGCAAGGCGTTTGACGCGCCGACGCAACGGGCCACTCTCCGCGACATATACTATTCGGGTATCGAAATATCCACTCTCTCCTGTGATCCTGCGGTAAATCTCATCGGAAATTATGTGCGCAACGCGACGCCAGTTACCCGGCTCCGTAAAATAGGCACTGCCCGTCATCTGCGCCTCTGCAAAGATATCCCAAAGTCGGAATTCAACATGCAAGCGTCCGTCCGGCTGCAATTTGACGCTCCCGTTCACGAGAGCTTGCGCATTGATCACGCGCCAATCGGAATACCGCGGCTGCACACGCGGGTCCGCCGGTTTCTGCAGGAATGCTCCCTTTTCAATCGGCTTGAATAGACCCGAGCGTTCGAGATTGCCGGAAATCACTTTCGCAATGTCGACACCGGTTTCGCCGCTTTGGCGATCCGAACCAAAGAATTCTGTTATCGCGATCGGTAAGGGTTCGAGATGGCCCCGCGTGATATCGATGCGAACTTCCGCGCTGCTTTTCTCGATCGGCAACAATAGAGCAATTGCCAAGACCGATAACATACCAATTAATGCATGCCTAAATCGACTTACTCTCATCGTCCCACCATTTCGCTCGGATTGAATCGCAAGACCAT
>CAXGSZ010000182.1:0-5612 GCA_964012455.1 uncultured Alphaproteobacteria bacterium | reverse complement strand
GCCTAGGAACGGCGTGCCGCCTCAACCGCTTTTCTGATGGCGGAATAAGTGTACGTGATCGGCGGCGTAGAGGCGGCTTTCCGAACCGGATTGTGGATCGAGCGCCCTGCCGACAAGGATCAAGGCCGTACGCGTCAACTTTGCGGCGCGCACCTCAGTTGCGATCGCGGAAAGGTTGGATCGCAAGATCTTTTCATCCGGCCAGGTCGCGCGATAGACGACAGCGACAGGGCAGTCATCACCGTAGGCGGGGCTAAGGGCGGCGACCACTGCTTTGATGTTTCGGATCGAAAGATGGATCGCGAGGGTGGCTCCTGTCTTCGCGAGGTTCTCCAGCTCCTCGCCCGGCGGCATGGCTGATGACTTCATGGCGGTACGTGTCAGGATCACGGACTGACTTACGTCCGGGAGTGTGAGTTCTGTCTTCAATGCGGCCGCTGCTGCCGCGAATGCGGGAACGCCGGGAACAACTTCGTACGAGATGTCGAGATCTTCGAGACGCCGCATCTGCTCTCCGATCGCACCATAAATCGAGGAGTCACCGGAATGAACGCGTGCGACATTCAGACCCGAGGCGTGGGCTATGCGGAATTCTTCGACGATCTGATCCAGAGTCATGGAAGCTGTATCCATGATTTTGGCGTCGTCTGGCGCCGTAGATATGATTTCTTGTGGCACGAGAGACCCGGCGTACAGACAGATGGGACAGGTTTCAATCAATCTTTTTCCACGCAAGGTGATCAAATCGGCCGCACCGGGACCGGCACCAATGAAATAAACAGTCATGATTTGTTTCCCTCGGGCGATTTGTCGCCGTAGCCGCGTGGCGTATAGACGTGCGCGTCGCCATTTCGGTTTTCGAAGCGGCGTGTCGTGCTCGCGCCGATCAAGACGACCGTCGTCATATCGACATCGTCGACGGACAGGCTTTCCAGCGTCCCGATATCAATACGTTCCTCGGGTCGCCCCAGGTCGTGCGCGAGGACAACAGGTGTCGATGATGGACGGGCGTCCATAAGAATTTCTCGCGCCTTTGGCAGTTGCATCCTGCGCCGTTTGGAGACGGGATTGTAGAACGCGATTACGAAATCTCCCACGGCTGCGGCCTGAATGCGTTTTTCGATCGCCGGCCAGGGTGTGAGTAGATCAGACAGGGATATCGCGCAAAAGTCATGGCCGAGCGGAGCACCTACTCGGGCTGCAGCGGCCTGCAGGGCGGAAATGCCGGGAGCGACTTGCAAGCGCAGGCGGCACCAGTCCGCCCGTGCGCTCTGATCGATTAGTTCGTACGCGAGTGCCGCCATGGCGTAGATGCCCGCATCACCCGAACATACCAGGGCCACATCTCGCCCTTCCGCGGCAAGGTCCAGCGCTGCATGCACCCGGTCTGTTTCCGCGCCGATGGGATAGGGGTGGAGGCTTGCATTTAGGTTGAGGTCCTCGATCAGATTAATGTACGAGGTGAAGCCGACTACGTCCTCGGCGGCGCGCAATATTTCGACACATTCGGCTGTTCGCCACTCCTGAGAGCCTGGACCGATGCCGACCAGTGAAAGGCTGCCCCGGCGGACGCCCTGCTTTGCATCAAGGGCTTCTGCGCCACGGGCGATGGCGCAGGTCGCGCGCCGGCTCTTGGACTTGGGCACGAGGAGGTGTGCATCAGGACCCGCCGCAGCCAGAGCTGCGGCTTCGGCAACGCCATGGCATCCGACCTCACGGAAGACGACTTCCGACGGATGAACAAGACGATGTGTCTCCGCCTCCAATGTTTCTGCCGAGAAAAACCTGAGTGAAGCACCTAAGTTCGCCGCAGCCTCCGCGATGGCGGGCTCATCCATCTTAAGGTCAATCGACCAAATTCCGGAGATGGCGTCCCTAGGCAGTTCGTTGTTTCTGAGCGTTTCATCGATAAGCGCCATGAGTTCTTTGCCCGATGCGCCTCGCTCGCAGCCGACACCAAGTGCGAGCGTACGCCGATGATACACGAGATGGCGCGGGCTGCCGTCGACTTTCCGCTCACAGATTTCTATCTTCAGCTTCCCGTCGGATCTGATCGGAAGATCGCTTTCGGACAGCCAGTCCGCATCACCGATAAGGCGTATGCAATCGCCGGAGAGGAGGCTGGCGAAGAAAGGCTTGGCATCCTGTGGGTTCGCCAAGACCCAACCATGCGGTGGGTCGTCGAGCGTCACGCCAAAGCGAGTGTCTGTTGCCGTCGTAATCGCGGCCTCTCCCTGCAGAGATGTCGCGATCTCATTCGCCATCCAATTGCCCGAGTTATGGCCGCCGAGCAAGGGAACGCAGAATTGTCCGCCCTCTGAGACGGCGAGCACGGGCGGCTCGTCGTGTTTCCCGCGCAGATGGGGCGCAAGCAGACGAATTAAAATTCCTGCTGCGCACACACCGATTATCGGTCGATTTGCGGTGAAGAGCGCGCGCAATAGTTCGCCCGGTTCGTCGAACGTTATGCCGCCCTCGATCCGTCCCGGGCGGCTGTAAATCTCTGCATCCGGGAAGGCGGTGCGTATCGATTCCGCCGTCCGATATGCTGCTTCTGTGAAGACGATAACGGCGGGCGGGCCTAGCGTTGCCATGCTTGCCCCCGGCGGTGTATCAGTATCATGGAGAAGTAAGGAGAGGCGTCGGGATCGACCGCGTCCAGCGGCAAGATGCGTTCGCTCTCCATGGTCGCCCGCTCGATGTACCGGGCCTGCTCCATGAGTTTCATATCGGATAGCATGTCCCGGATTCGCGGGAAGTGGCGGCCAAGCTTGATGATTGCCGCTGCATCGCATGTTGCGAGACGTTCTTTGAGCCGTTCCGTTTCCAGAGGCGCGGGAAGGATGGTCAATATATCGTTCTGGGCTGCAAGCGGTGCACCGAGAGCCGCTGCGCAGGCCATCGGAGATGACACGCCGGGGACCACTTCGACAGTATGTTGCTCGGCAACGCGAGCGAAGAGATACATGAAGGAGCCATAAAAAAACGGGTCGCCTTCACAAAGAACCGCAACGTCATGTCCCGCAGAGAGATACGCGCCGAGAGATTTCGCCGCTTTCCCGTACACGCTCTCGTCCGGGAAACGTGGGGCCGACAGAGGCATTCGGATGGCGACTTCGATCTTGTCGCCGTTCAAATGCGGCGCAACAATTCGACGAGCCAGGCTGTCGCCAGTCTCAGGTGCCGGATAGGCGAGGACTGGAGCGGCCTGCAGGATACGATGGGCCTTCAATGTGATCAGCTCGGGGTCACCGGGGCCAACCCCTAAGCCAAAGAGTGTGCCCGTCATGACCTGCATCCGAAATACTGTGTAACCGTCATGGCGGGGCGCCATCCGGTCAGTCGCCCAACTTGCTCTGCCCTTTGGATCGAGAGACGCCGCAGTTCGCCACCGCGATTCTCCCGCCATTCGAAAAGCACACGTTCGCCCTCCGTGGTGACCACGTTTGCGACCAGACGGCCACCTGGCGAGAGAGCCGTCCAGCATTGTTCGAGAAGCCCCGGCGTGCCGATACCGCCGCCGACAAAAACCGCATCAGGTTGTGGCAGGTCGTTCAGGCTATCAGCCGCATCACCAGTGACGGTTCTTAACAAAGGCGTTCCGAGAGCCGCAGCGTTGGTTGCAATCATCTGGACGCGCGATGGGTCGCGTTCTATTGCGATGGCTGCGTTCCGCGGGTGTTGGCGCATCCACTCGATGGCGATCGAGCCGCACCCGGCGCCGATATCCCATAAGAGATCGCCCGGCGCCGGCGCCAGGGCCGACAGGGTAACAGCGCGCACCTCTCGCTTGGTAAGTTGCCCGTCACTCGAAAATGCGTCATCCGGCAGGCCGGGCGTGCGGGTCAGAAGCAGTGTATCCGGAGCAGAAATGCACTCGATAGCTACTGTATTGAAGTCGTTGGTCCGCAGCGTATTCCAGCTTTCTGCTGTCCCGTAAACATAATTCTCGTCCGCGGCATCCATCCGCTCCAGAACGGTCATCTTACTCGCGCCATATCCGCGATCGGAAAGCAAAGCCGCGATCTTTGATGCGCTACTACCGTCATCCGTGAGGACCAATAGGCGCGCTCCCGGCTGAAGATATGCCTGCAACAATTCGAGCGGTCTGCCGTGCAAGGTGAGACAATCAACTTCGTGCCGGGTCCAGCCAAGCCGGGCCGTTGCCATGGTAAACGCGGAGCGTCCCGGGATTATGGTGACTTCATCGACCGGAATGCCGCGCAGCAACGTAGTGCCGACGCCAAAGTGCATTGGATCGCCAGTCGCGAGCACGCAGACGCGCCTACCCCGTAGGCCCTCAATTTCCGGTATCAGTGTACGGATTGGGCTTGGCCATGCGCGACGCTCACGACCGTCATCTGGAACCATGTCGAGATGCCGAGCACCACCAATCAGAATTTCCGCATTGTCGACCAAGGCCCGGGCCGAAGGTGTCAATCCTTCGGGGCCGTCTTCCCCGATGCCGATGACGGAAAGCCATTTTTCGGACATGCCTATGCTTCCGGTGCCGCTGCGAGCGCATTGACCGCGGCGGCTGCGAGAGCACTGCCGCCTCGGCGTCCGAGGACTGTGATGTAGGGAACGGTATCCGCGGCGGCTAATGCTTCCTTCGATTCCGCTGCGCCTACGAAGCCAACCGGAAATCCAAGAATAGCGGCGGGTGGTGGTGAACCGTCTTCGATAAGTTCTAATGCGCGAAAGAGTGCAGTGGGTGCGGAACCAATTGCGAGTATGCCACCGGCCCATTGGTTTGCGAGTTTCTCAATGGCGACGGCGGCCCGGGTCGTTCCGCGGCGCTTCGCTTCATCTGCGGCCGACTCGTCGCCGATTGCACAAGCGATCGTATTCTGGGCCGGAAGCCGTGTCCGGATAATCCCGACTTCCGTCATGCGAACGTCGGTGACAATGGTGCAACCGGCCCGTAAGGCGGCTCGAGCCGTCTCATCGAACTTGGTGCTATAAGCAAGGTCCGACACGATATCCGGCATGCCACAGGCATGTATCAACCGCACGGCGATGTCCGCGATGCCAGGCGGCAAGGAATCCAATGCCGACTCCTCTCGCACGATGTCGAAAGAACGACGGTAGATTTCTTGCGGATTGCAGAGGTAGGACGCCATCGGACTAATCCGGGTCTCCGTTCTGCTTTTCCATGCTCACCGGGCCGAGCGGGTGATCCGCGTGAGGATAGGGGTGATGACCGTGATTATGATCGTGGTCATGGTCATGGTTGTGAGCGTGGCCGTGATGATGATGGTGGTGATGGTCGTGGTTGTGATCGCCGTCCGTCCCAATGCCTTCGACGTGGTGGTGATGGCTTTCCTGTGGAAGCGCTATCTCGTCTTCGAACCCCAGTACCTGTTCCCGGTACTTGCACATCTGGCAGTTCATATTGCCGGTACCTTCCTGGATTTCGACCATCCGGTCGACGAACGTCTCCAGGACGAGCGGCTGTGCGTTCAGATATGGCGCCTTTACGAATTCGATCTCGGGATGACGTGCAGCGACGGCGTCGGTGTAGTCGTAAATGCGCCGGACCAGAACGCCGGTAAAGAGAAAATAGGGGAACACGATGATCCGACGGAAGCCCAGTTTAGTCGCATGCTCGA